>JAMPIU010000034.1 GCA_023667845.1 Dehalobacter sp.
GCGTGATCGAGCGCAAGGGTAAAATTCCGACCAATCAGGATGACATTCTGAATACAATCATCAGCGCCCTGGATTATCTCCAAATTTCCAAGGCTAAAAACATCGAAACCATCACCGTCAGTACGACGCTTGTCACGAACGCGATTATGCAAAAACACCTGCCTGAGGTCGAACTGATCCTTTTCCCGGGGACCGGCATGAAGCTTTCCTCATTGCCTTGGCCTGTGGATTACAGTGTTTTGACCGGTGTTTTGGATTATCGCGGAAGGGTCGTTGTGCCAGCGGATCAATCAGAGTGGCAGACGCTTGCTGAAAAATTGAATCAACAATCCGTTAAGCCGCTTACGGCCATTGTCAGCAAATTCTCCCATCGCAACAATGTCTTTGAGGAGCAGCTGGCGGCCTATTTGCATCGAGAGGTGCCCGGAATTACAACGGCTCTGGGAAGTCAGTCCGGACAGGCCAATTTCTACCGCAGAAGTCTGACGACTTATCTGAACCTGGCCGCAACAGAATTGTTTCAGAATTTTGCTTATCAGTTGAAGATGGCGGTCGAGGCAAGGGGATGCCGGGCACCGATCCGGGTGCTAAAGGCGGATGGCGGGGTCTTGCCGCTGGCAAAGATCAGACCGGTTGAGTCGATTTACTCCGGACCGGCGGCAAGTGTACTTGGAACGCTCGCCCAGAGCAATCCGGAGGAATCCTATGTCGTTGTCGATATCGGCGGAACCACGACCGATATAGGGCTGGTATTATCCGGATCTCCGTTAATCAGCACCCACGGTGCGCAGATCGGACCCTTCCTGACGAATGTCCGCTCGCTGGCTGTACGTTCAGTCTCTATTGGAGGGGATTCAGCTGTCTGTCTGGATCAGGGAGAGGTTATGCTGGCCGAGTACCGCTTAGGTCCTGCCTACTGCATAGGAGGAATCAGCCCGACACCTACGGATGCGCTGCGCTACCTGAATCTGACGGATTACGGTGATCTGCAGCGGGCTGAAGAAGCGCTTGGCATGCTCCTGCCCGAGAACCAAAGAACAGCATCTGATCTGCGCCGGACAGCAGAAATCATCGTTGACAAAATGATTGAAAAAATTGCCCTGGCCATTGAGCAGCTGCTAGAGAAATGGAAAACCGAGCCGGCCTATAAGGTCTGGGAAGTCCTCCATCATCATGATGATTTTAAATTCTATATCCAACTCAGCGGAGGAGGAGCACCGGGGCTTGAGGCAGCACTGGAGAACAGGATGAAGATGAGGACGGTTCTGACTGAATTCTCGGAAGTCTCGAATGCGATCGGAGCAGCGATGGCTAAACCAACCTTTTCCTGGACGCTCCACCTGGATACGAAGTTCTCCATTTACAGGATAGAGGAAACCGGGGAGCAAGGTATTTGGAGCGGACCAAAAAAACCCCATCGGGAAGTAGAAAATTTTTTAAAAGAATTAGCGCAAAAACAGGCAGTCGGCCTTGGAATAGAAACAGACGACCTGGAGAAAGAGATCTTTGATTATTTTCCGCTGGTTGAGAATTATCATACGGTCGGCCAGATTGTCAAAGGTGCGATGCATGTTCCGCCGGGAGTCATTGGGAGGATACGGTCATGAACAAGACAGGAATTATCTTCTTTCCGGCTTTTGACTGGTCTCTTGGGGAATTCCATCCGGAACGGGAAGAACGCTTGCTTTACACCCAGGAACAGATCTTTGAAGAAGGGATCATGGATCTTCCCCAGGTCAGGCAATACTCTCCCGGGGTGGCGGATCTCTTTGATGTTTTACGAACCCAGGCGATTTTTCCGGATCTCCAGCAGCATAATCTCGATGCCCATCTGATTGCGGTTGGAAGTTCGCTCGTACTTGGCAATGCGCTGATGAAAAAGGAAATTACGAACGGCTTTGCGCTGGTGCGTCCGCCTGGCCATCATTCCGGAGCTACAGTCTGGGGAAACAGAGGATTCTGTACCCTAAATAATGAAGCAATTTTAATTAATGTTCTTCGGACCAAATACGGCATCAAAAAAATTGCTGTCATAGATACGGATGTTCATCACGGTGATGGGACGCAGGATATTTTTTATCATGATCCGAATGTCTTATATATATCGATCCATCAGGACGGCAGAACCATATTTCCCGGAACCGGATTTACGGAAGAGAAAGGTGGGCCGAATGCCTGGGGATCGGTGCTGAATATCCCGCTTCTGCCGGGAGTTGGTGATGAAGGTTTCCTCTATGCGCTGGAAAACTGGATTATGCCTGCAGTGGAAGCATTTAAACCGGATCTGATCATCAATTCCGCCGGACAGGACAACCATTTCACGGATCCGTTGGCTTCAATGAATGTGACGGCTAGAGGTTATGGCAAAATCACTGAAATGATCAAGCCCGATCTTGCAGTACTGGAAGGCGGATACGCGATTGAAGGCGCACTGCCCTATATTAATATGGCTATTTTCTTGGCGCTGGCCGGAGAAGATTATTCCGGGGTGGTGGAGTCGCAGAAGCCTAAGCATACTGAAATTGGCGGAGATACGATTCGTTCTTTTCTGACCGATCTGAAAAGAACGAATGAAGCTGTCCGGCCTTCCTGGGTTTTTCGTAAAGAACAGTTTCTGCCGGCAGGTGACTGGGCATATTCCGAAAAAAGTATTTATTATGATACGGATGGATTTAAAGAAAACCGCAGGGAATACATCCGCAAATGCAGTCATTGCGGGGGGACGGTGCTGATGATATCCCGAAAACCGTCGGCTTTTCAAAAAGCGGTGCTTGTCAGAATTCCGTTTGAAGCATGTCCCAATTGCGAACAGGCCGGATACGATCTGGCAGAGACTTTTCAAAAATTGGAAAAAACCGTTCTACTGCAAAATCAGTTGAGAGATCAAGTCCATTTATGGACGGACGGCAGGGAGGTGAATCCATTTGGTGGCTAGAATTAAGCTCCTTGATGAGCATTGCATTAATCAAATTGCAGCCGGCGAAGTTGTGGAAAGGCCTCTTTCCGTAGTCAAAGAACTGGTTGAAAACGCACTGGATGCCGGTGCCCGAAAAATAGATATCAGTATAGAGGGCGGAGGTACAGCGCTAATCAGAGTGAAAGACGACGGCGCCGGAATTCTGGCCGAAGATTTGCGTCTGGCAGTTCTTCCGCATGCTACCAGTAAAATATCGGCAATTGCAGATCTCGATGACCTCAGAACATTGGGATTTCGCGGAGAAGCGCTGCCGAGCATCGCTTCGGTATCCAAATTGAGTATTATGACGCGGACACCGGATGATGTTGCAGGACAGGAATTAAAAGTTGAGGGCGGCACGTTCCTTTCCATGACGGAAACCGGATGCCCGCCGGGTACAGTCGTAACTGTCAAAGACTTGTTTTATAATACACCGGCCAGACACAAGTTCCTGCGTTCAGCCGTTACGGAGTTTGGCTGGATTTCTGACATGGTCGGCAGACTTTCCCTAGCCAGACCTGATGTTGCTTTTTCCCTGCGTCACCCGAATAATATCTTACTGCATACGCCTGGAAACGGCAGTCTTCTCGAGGCCATAGCAGCCGTCAGTGGCAATGATGCTGCCCGTAAAATGCTGCCGATATCCTACCAGGATGAAAGCCTTGAGATTTTCGGTTATGTCAGCATGCCGGAGCATGTCAGGTCGTCACGCAGCGGTCTTACCTTTTTTGTTAACGGCAGGGTGATCCGTTCCCAGTTAATGAATCAGGCCATTAAAGACGGTTATCATACGCTGATTCCCGCCAATACCTATCCGGTATGCGTTATTTCGCTGAACCTGCCTCCTTCGGATTATGACGTGAATGTCCATCCCGCCAAACTGGAAATCAAATTTAAAGAAGAAAAAGAATTGAGCAGAAAGATTGCGGAGGTTATCCGGAAAAACCTTCTGGACAGTTTTCCAATGCGGAAATATTCCTTTACGGGAAAAACAAGGACCTCAGAATCCGCTCCGTCTGAATCCAGTCCGTCTCACTGGGAACAACTCAAAATATTATACCGGCCGCTGGAACCGAATAGGCCAGATCAAAGCTCTCCGGCGTACGATCCTGATACACCAATTATCCCCAAAACTCAGTCTTTCAGAGATGTAGAGAAGATAAAAGAACATCATTACCCATACCTTAAAGAACAACTGTCTGAACCGCAGTTAGACCAGACAGAATACATTTCTGACAGATTATCCGGGGGTATGCCAGAAAGTATACCTGATCGGGTTCCAGAGCGCACTCCCGACATGATTTCTGATCATAATCCAGAGATTTCCCCAGACCGCAATCGTGGGCGCATCACCGACAATATTTCGAAGATATTCCCGGACGAAATGACTGAAGTATCTCACACCTCGCAGCAGGATAAGGAAACCGTCTCGAAATTCCTGGAACTGAAAGCTGTTGGACAAGTCTTTCATCTGTATATTCTTGCTGCAGACGACAAGAATCTGTATATTATAGACCAGCATGCAGCCCATGAACGGATCAGATACGAAAGCCTGCTCCGACTCGCCAAACAACGTGAGACAGCAAGCCAGCTCCTTTTAATTCCGGAAACGGTGGAGCTTACGGTTCAAGAGGAGCAGATCCTGCTTGCGCATTTTGACGAACTGCATGGAATGGGCTTCATTTTTGAACACTTCGGAGACAGGACGTACTTTCTGCGAGGGATTCCGCTGCTGGATAACCTGGAATCACCGGGGAAGATGTTCAAGGCCTTTATCGATGAAATCCTGAACACATCTTTTTCTCCATCCTTGGAGAAACTTCTGGAAGAGTGGATCATGATGCTGGCCTGCAGGTCGGCTGTCAAAGGCAAGGAGCGCTTAATGGTTCAGGAAATGGATGAGATCATCCAAAAATTAGGCAGAGCAGATAATCCTTACTCCTGTCCCCATGGCCGCCCTACGGTCATTCAGATATCTGAGAAAGAACTCAATCATAAGTTTGAGAGGGAATAAAAAGAATTTAATTTCGAAATAATGATCAATTAAAGGTGATCAAATAAATAAGATCAATGAGCGCAGACAGAAAAATAGATTGATAGGATAGTAGAATGGATCAAACGGATAATGTGATTGCCTATAAACGGTCAGATGAAAAACTTAAACTGCGGCTTGAAAAGCTCAGTATGCAATCCGGGATAAAAATTGTTCCGATGGATGCCTTATCAGAAGCTGATGGTCTCCCGATACTTCGTTACGTTAAACAGAAGCTCTGTCTTGAAGATGATGGAGAAAGACTCTTTTTCCATCCAAGTATGGCATTGTTAAGGATGATCAATATCTTACGCGGCGTGCCGGACCGTTTTCTTCAGGCAGTGAATCTTGAGGCTGGGGATATTTTTCTTGATGCGACTATGGGTCTTGCGTCGGATACACTGATTGCTGCGTACGCGGCAGGTGGCAAAGGCAGAGTGATTGCTGTGGAAAGCTCGCCGCTGATCCACTTTCTGGTTCAGGATGGTCTGGATCAGGTCAACCAGTTTAAACCTGCCAAGAAAATATCTCAGGAAAAAACTCAAGCCTGGACAGAATTGAGCCGGGCCGCTTCCCGCATTGAAACGATCTGGGCAGATCATACCAGGATATTGGAAGGGCAGCCGGATGCATCTGTGGATGTCGTCTATTTTGACCCAATGTTCCGTATTACGGTTAAAGAATCTTCCTCGATCCGGCCGTTGAAGAAATGGTCCGACCCGAATCCTTTGGACAAAGGCACAATCCGGGAAGCATGCCGCGTGGCCAGGAAAAGAGTTGTACTGAAAGAACGAAAAGGCAGCAGCGAATTTTCCCGGCTTGGTTTTTATGTTGAAGAGAAGAATAAATACAGCCCTGTGGATTTTGGTATCATTGATTTAGCCAGGGTGGGGGAGGGTTTCCGATGAAGCCCCTGATCGTTATTATCGGACCGACAGCAGTCGGCAAGAGTGCTCTTGGCGTCGAACTGGCACTCAGGCTGAACGGAGAAATCATTTCCGGGGATTCCGTTCAGGTTTACCGGAAGCTTGATATCGGATCAGCAAAACCATCGAAGGCTGAACAGAAGGGTGTGCCGCATCATCTGATCGATCTGCTTGATCCGGCTGAACCGTTTACAGTGGCAGGATTTCAGTCTCAGGCCAGAAAATGGATTGAGAATATTCAAGCCAAAGGGAAAATCCCGATTGTCGTTGGCGGAACGGGACTTTACATTCGTTCAATTTTGGATGAATTTGAATTTCCGGAAGAAGGATCGGACCCAATCAAGCAAAAGTGGCTGGCTTATGCCAATCAGCATGGCAATAAGGAGCTGCATCAAAGACTCGCGGAATGTGATCGGGCTTCTGCCGAAAAACTTCATGTGAACGATACTGCAAGAATTGTCAGGGCCCTGGAGATCTTTGAATTAACCGGCAAACCATTATCTGAACAAAGGTCATACATGGAAAAAATGTACGCTGAATTGGATGAATCAGTCATTTATTTAGGGCTGACGGCTCCAAGAGACGTGATTTATGAACAAATCAATGAGCGTTGCCATAAAATGGTAGATTGTGGTATAATCGGAGAAACTTTACGTTTACTCCAGGAGGGCTATTCACCAAGGCTAAAATCCCTTCAAACCATCGGCTACCGTCATGTTGTTTATTTTTTGAGAGGTTTGGTCACCCAAAAAGAAATGCTGCGTCTGCTTCAGAGAGATACCAGACACTTTGCCAAAAGACAATTAACCTGGTTTAGGAGGGATCCTCGAATCAAATGGTATGACGTCACAGAATGTTCGGCTAAACAAATTCTTGACGAAATTTGCGATTCTCTTGACTTGCACAGTGATGGAAACTAAGGTAAAATTAGACAATAAGAAAAATGGTGATGGAGGTAAAAAATAAAATGAATAAATCACCGATTAACTTGCAGGATGTTTTCTTGAACCAAATCCGCAAAGATAACATACCTGTTACGATCTATTTGGTCAATGGATTCCAGCTTAAAGGATTAGTCAAAGGTTTTGATAATTTTACGGTTGTTCTGGACTACGAAGGCAAACAACAAATGGTATATAAACATGCCATTTCTACCATAATGCCAATGAGACAAGTCAATTTAAATGCCTTAGTCGGGGAAATGACTGAGTAATTTCCTGATGGGGCCATCTTTGGGCTGGGACATATAGCTGATAGATATAGCGGATCGATATCACTGAGGCCTAGAACAGAAATAAAATGAAATAAAATGAAATGAAGTGAACATCGTGTTGTGTACCCGACATAGCACGATGTTTATTTTTTTTTATTATTTATATTTTTTCCAGATTAATGATTCACCTTTTTTGCGCTGCGCTATATATATATAATGACGTTCTTATAGGGGGTGCTTCTTTTGTGTCCATTAAGATAACCTTCAGATCAAATCTTCCGCCGGTGCTCCAAACCCAGCCAATGACATCAGAACCTGAGTTGCCGGACTATGCCGGCAGCAGTAACAAAAAGACTGAAGAAATCATCACGGAACTCGATAGTTTAATTGGCTTAGAGTCAGTAAAAAAACTGATTCATGAGTTGTATGCTTTTGTAGAAATCTGTAAACGACGGGAAAAAGAGAAACTGAATACGGAGCCTTTAGTCTTACATACGGTTTTCAGCGGCAATCCGGGTACAGGAAAAACTACAGTCGCAAGGCTGATCGGAAGATTGTTTAAGGAAATGGGCGTCTTACCGAAAGGACATATTATCGAATGTGAAAGAGCAGATCTTGTCGGAGAGTATGTCGGACATACAGCCAATAAGACCAGAGAATTGGTTAAAAAGGCGCTCGGCGGGATCCTGTTTATTGATGAAGCCTATTCCTTGGCAAGGGGTGGGGAAAAGGATTTTGGCAAGGAAGCAATTGATGCCTTAGTCAAAGCGATGGAAGACCATAAGGATAACCTCATCCTTATCCTTGCCGGATATAAGGTTGAAATGGATGCATTCATAAAGACAAACCCTGGTTTGCGGTCGCGCTTTCCGCTCCATATCGATTTCCCCGACTACTCTCTGGATGAACTGATGTCTATTGGTGAGCAGATGCTGACAGACAGGCAATATACATTTTCTCCGCAGGCAAAAATTGTGTTCCGAAGAAACCTGCAGGATATGAATGACATGCAGCCTTATTCCGGTAATGCCCGGATGGTGCGCAATTTCGTGGAAAAAGCGGTTCGCAAGCAGGCCGTCAGACTCTACAGGCAGGCGAATCTGTCCAGGGAAGATTTAATGTGTATCAAAGAAGTGGATCTTTCTTGATCGGGGGGCGTTTGCCCTTTTACATATCAATGAGAATAAGCTACAATATGCCTATAACCACATAAATCTGGAGGAATAAAATGGAAAATGAAAATCAATCAGGATTATCATTTTTAGACCGATTTTTGACGCTTTGGATCTTTATTGCGATGGCTATTGGTGTTTTCGGAGGTTATCTGTTCCCAAACATTGCTGTATCGTTGGGTGAGTTCAGCACGGGTACGATTTCCTGGCCGATTGCCATCGGACTCATTGTAATGATGTATCCTCCACTGGCCAAGGTAAAATATGAAGAGATCGGCAAAGTCGTACAAAATAAAAAGGTCTTCAGTTTTTCACTGCTTCAGAACTGGATTATCGGACCGGTTTTGATGTTTGTACTGGCTATCGTGTTTTTGAGAGATATGCCAGGTTATGCTATTGGTTTGATCATCATCGGTTTAGCCCGGTGTATTGCCATGGTCATTGTCTGGAATACGCTCGCGAAGGGTGATAACGAGTATTGTGCAGCACTCGTGGCCCTGAACTCCATATTCCAAATACTCTTGTATTCGGTTTATATCTATCTTTTTGTTACTTTAATTCCGAAATGGCTTGGCCTTTCCTGGGGTGGGCAAATCGTGGATATTTCAATATGGGATGTTGCCAAAAGTGTTCTGATTTATTTGGGGATTCCTTTTGCAGCGGGTTTTATTACCCGTTTTAGACTGATTCGAGTTAAGACAAGAGAATGGTACGAGAATGTATTTATCCCTAAAATTTCACCGTTAGCTTTGATCGCCCTGCTCTATACAATCGTTATTATGTTTATGACCAAAGGGCAGGAGATTGTCACCAATCCAATGGGAGTCGTAAGAATAGCCATTCCCTTATTGATCTATTTTGCGATTATGTTTTTTGTCAGCTTCTTTATGTCTTACAAAGGCGGCTTTCAATATGACCAGACGGTAACACTGGCTTTTACAGCAGCAAGCAATAACTTTGAACTGGCGATTGCGGTAGCTGTAGCGGTGTTTGGCATTGCCTCCGACGTAGCTTTTACAGCCGTTATTGGGCCATTGGTAGAGGTGCCGGTCATGATTGGCCTGGTGAATTCAGCACTTGCCTTAAAGCGCAAATTTTATGACCAGCAGGGTTGGCCACGTAGGCATAAAGGAGAGATTTAACCAATGCCGGAAAAGATAAAAGTAGCCTTTGTCTGTGTTCACAACTCCTGCCGCTCACAAATGGCAGAGGCCATCGCCAAGATAATTGCATCGGATAGCTTCGAAGCCTATTCAGCAGGTACAGAAATTAAAAATGGAATTAATCCCGTGGCTGTTACTGTAATTCAGGAACACTACAACATGGACATGAGCTTATCGCAAAAACCAAAACTTATTTCGGATATCCCACCGGTCGATATCGTGATTACCATGGGGTGTAATGTGAATTGTCCTTTTGTGCCTTGCAAATTCAGAGAAGATTGGGGTCTTGAAGACCCAACGGGGAAAGATAAGCAGGAATATATTAAGACGGCCAAAATCATCGAAGAAAAAATACTGGAGCTCAAATGCAGAGTGAATATGAAGTCCTATGTGTCTCTGCCTTGATCGTCAAGTAATATTTTTTCGTATATTGAAAAGTAAGCCAATTCGATGTAGTATTTTAGAAGAACTTTACTTTATGGAGGATCGTTTTTTGTCCGATTTGAATTTATCTGCGAAAATTGCGGACGCCCTGTGCTATGCTGAACAGGTTTTGACAAAACAAACCTGTATCGTAAATCCAATCATTGAGAAGAACCATCAACGTGTCCTCAAAGCTTTCCAAGAGGCCAGAGTCTCAGCTTATAATCTGAACGGAACAACCGGCTACGGACTCGGCGATTCCGGGAGAGAAAAACTTGATACGGTGACCGCATCCATCATGGGTACTGAAAAAGCCATCATCAGGCACCAGTTTGTATCGGGTACCCATGCGATTGCATCAGCGCTCTTTGGTGTTCTCCGGCCTGGAGATCATTTTATTTCTGTTACCGGGATGCCATATGATACGCTTCAGCAGGTGATCGGAATTAAAAACAACATTTCCGGTAGCCTGGCTGACTGGGGCGTGTCCTTTGATATCCTGCCTTTGGATGCGGATAGTCAGATTCAAATGGAAAAACTGGCTGCGATGGTGACTCCGCAAACGAAGCTGTTTATCCTCCAGCGTTCCAAAGGCTATGAATGGAGAAACTCTGTTTCCATTGCCCAGATCAGTGAATTTGTTGGCTATGCCAAAACGCATTTTCCTGAGATTAATATCTTCGTCGATAATTGCTACGGCGAGCTTGTTGAGGATCGGGAACCCGGACATGTGGGCGTAGACCTGCTGGCAGGATCACTAATCAAGAATCTCGGAGGCACGCTGGCCCCGACAGGCGGCTACATTGCCGGCAGAGAAGATTTGGTCACGAAAGCCGCGGCCAGGTTTACCGCACCCGGCATCAATGCCGATGTGGGAGCAACCCTCGATAATCTTCGGCTCATGTACCAGGGACTGTACTTCAGCCCGCTGACGGTCAGTGAAGCGATCAAAGCTGCCGTTTTTTCCTCGGCCTTTTGGTCCAGACTGGGTTTTGAAGTCCATCCGGGTCCGGTGGATTTACGGACGGATATCATTCAGGCGGTAAAATTGAATTCCAAAGAAAAGATGCTGGCCTTTTGCCAGGGTCTCCAGAAAGGTTCGCCGATCGATTCGCATGTTCTGCCGCTGCCTTCGGAGATGCCAGGATATACGGACGAAGTGATCATGGCCGGAGGAACTTTCATTCAGGGAGCCACGAGCGAATTTTCTGCCGATGGTCCGATTAGAGCCCCTTATGCCGTCTATATGCAGGGCGCGATTTCTCATATCTATGTGAAGAACGCTAATATTTCAGCTGCGCAAATGCTTGAACAAAATCATCTGTTATAACGGTCTAAGCCAATAATGCGCCGGAAGCAGGGATCGTCAATATGGTAAGAATAAGACGCGATATGATGAACAATCCGTATAGCCAATTTCTTCAGGAAATCATTGAGATTATCCTGATCGTTTTTGCCTTGTCCTGGCTGCTAAAAACTTATCTGATCGGGTTTGCCCATCTTGAAGGAGCGGAAATGATGCCGACACTTTCGCTGGACAGCCAGGTGCTGGTTGAAAAATATTTTTACCGCAGCATTGACGCTTTGGACAGGGGAGATGTCATTCTCTATTCAGATAACGGTGTAGAGAGCATCAAACGGGTAATCGGCTTACCAGGTGAGAAAGTAGAAATTAAAAACGGTTATACGTATGTTAATAACAAACCAATTTACGAACCTTATGCCAATACACCAAAGACATATACATTTTCAACGGTTGTTGTGCCGGAAGACCATGTTTTTACGTTGAATGACAATCGGGCGAGTAAGAATGATTCCCGTTCATTCGGCAGTGTCCCGATTCAGAGCATAGAAGGCAAAGCCCTGTTCTGCTACTGGCCGCTGAGCAGTGTTCAAATCCTGTAGGGCCATGTCGATCCATCATTTTAGATTGACAAGGTACTATTTTTACTTAACAAGATGTAAGGAACGGAACATATGAATAAGAATGATTAAGGGTAATTTTACCTGGAATCTATCGTAAAAAATAACCGGGAATTTAGACACGGTATGACTTGAAGGGAGTACAATCAAAATGAACAACAAAACGAAAGTGCTTGTTATCTTTGGCGGTCAATCGGGGGAACATGAAGTTTCGGTCATTTCTGCAGCTTCAGTCATCAAAGCGCTGCATGCTGACCGGTATGAGATTCAGACCATCGGGATCACCAAGGAAGGAAGCTGGTATTGGGGGGCAAGGCCGGAAGCGTGGAAGGAAGCCAAAGCCGATATCACGGACGGCGCCAAACAGGTTGCAGTCGTTTTAAACCCGCAAAAACCTTACTTTCAGGCTATAGACGGAAGCGAACTGCCGGATCAGGGCAGATGTGATATTATTTTTCCGGTCATGCATGGCCCCAAAGGGGAAGACGGTACGATTCAGGGACTTTTCGAAATGGCGGGGTTCCCCTATGTAGGTTCAGGTGTGCTGGGTTCTTCTCTCGGAATGGATAAAGACCGGATGAAGGCTGTTTTCAAAGAAGCCGGGCTGCCGATTGTGCCTCACCTTACCTTGCTTCGAAGTGAAATCAATGCTGCACCCGAAGCAGCGGTGAAACGCATCTCAGACAGCATTGGTTTCCCCTGTTTTATCAAACCAGCCAATCTTGGTTCCAGTGTCGGAATTTCCAAAGCTGAAGATGATAAGCAACTGCTGGAAGCTTTGATCTACGCAGCAAAATTTGACCGGAAAATTGTGATTGAAAAAGGTGTGAAGGCAAGGGAAGTTGAACTGAGCGTCCTTGGCAATGAAAGTGCCAAAGCCTCCATTCCCGGTGAAATCAAACCGGCCAAAGATTTTTATGATTATGAGGCTAAATACCTGGATAATAGCTCAGTACTGATCATTCCAGCCATATTGAGCCAGAAATTGATCGAACAGCTTCAGTCCCATGCAGTGACTGCCTTTGAGGCCGTCGGCGCTTCGGGGCTAAGCAGAGTTGATTTCTTCGTTACTGAAGACGAGCAAATCTTTATTAATGAAATCAATACGATGCCTGGCTTTACGCAAATCTCGATGTACCCAAAACTGTGGGAAGCCAGCGGCTTAAGTTACAGCCTACTTCTTGATGAACTGATCAGACTCGGATTCGAAAAATTCAGGGATTATGCCGACAGAAGACTTTCCTGAGCACATCTTCTAAAGGGAGTTAAGGGAGTCTATCCTTAATCAGGTGACCTCAAACAAGAATTTCTTCGAAATTAAGATAATCATATAAAATGATATACAGGTAATACTTTAAGTCTTACCCGCCAAAAAAGGGCGCAGCAGATAATATTTCTGCTGCGCCCTCGCTTTCTCCCGCATATTATGTATCAGTGGATATCTCGGAACAGTCCGATCACTTTGCCGAGAATGGTTACGTGATCGGAATAAATCGGCTCCATATACTGATTCTCCGGCTGGAGCCGGATCTGGTTCTTTTCTTTGTAGAAACGCTTGACTGTGGCGCCGTCTTCCGGGCCGTCTGAGACTAAAGCAACAACAATATCGCCGTTGCTGGCATTCTGCTGTTGTCTGACCAGAATTAAATCATCGTCAAAAATACCGGCATCGATCATGCTTTCGCCCTGAACCTTGAGCATAAAGACCGTGTCCGATTTTACCATATCATACGGAACAGGGAAGGAATCCTCAATGTTTTCTATGGCTAGGATCGGTTCACCGGCGGCAACATGTCCGACTACCGGAACGTGAACGGTCTTTCTGGTACTGTATTCATTAAAGGAATCGAGGACCTCGATGGCCCTGGGCTTCGTAGGGTCCCGTCTGATATATCCTTTTTCTTCAAGGATGTTCAGATGATTATGCACAGTCGAACTTGATGAGAGCCCAACAGCTTCGCCTATTTCACGGACCGAAGGGGGATAACCTTTTAAGGCAATCTCCTTCTTGATAATATCCAAAATCTGCATCTGACGCGAGGACAGATCCGAAGTCATGACATCCCTCCTGATTATTTATTTTGAATCCATATTTGATCTAGCTAGATCGTAACATAAAAATTGGAAAAAAGCAAACAAATGTTCGTGATTTTTCTTGACACGAACATTTGTTCGTATTATAATCGAAATATAAATAGAACATATGTTTGATCTAATGGAGGTTGATGATCATGATTGCGGTATCCAGATCCTATATGCGTTATAGAAGAAATTCAACTAAAATTGTATTTGTATTGGGGCTGTGCCTAACAATTATTGCTGCACTTTTAATGTCTCTGGTGGTAAATTATCTAACTGCTGAAAATTCCAACCCTACATCATATAAGGCGATCACAATACAACAGGGAGATACGTTGTGGGAACTTGCTGCAGAATCCAACTACAGCAGCGATATCAGTGCACTGGTGGATAAAACCATGCGCTATAATAACCTACGCAGCACGTATATTGAACCAGGACAGGTGATCTATATTCCGGTTCGGTCATAATTTAGAATTTAGTTTATCATTAACGATAACGATCTTTCAATTCTTACGAACTTAATTATGTCTCTATATTGTCTATATTTTAGTCTATATTTTAATATAACCTCCATATATACAACTATGGAGGTTATTGTCATATGAAACTCATTAAACAATTCAGAAAGACAATATGGCCTAATTCTATCATATTGATCATTTTTGTGATGATTGCTATCACCGCCATTATTGTTAAGCAAGTAGTTATCCATGATGAATCAAAATCAGACGCCTATAGCGATCTTTCACTTATATCTTCGGAAGTTGTTATTCATTTTCAGAAAGTAAAACCGGACTCATGGAAGGACTATGTGGCTGTTATTCATGTTTGCGGTCCAACAGCAAATCACCTCGTTCAGCAGCTGGATAATGGAATTAACTTCAATAACCTTGACTGGTCCAAACTAAATAGTGAAGAATTCAAACAAGTAAAATACTGCCGTCATTTACTTGATCAGTATCTATTCTTTACCCCGGAAGAATATCAGTTCCCGCTTCAGGAATCTTCGCATTATACAGATACCTATGGTGCCGATAGGGAGGGGGGACAGCGAAAGCATGAAGGTACAGATATTTTTAATCAAAAGGGTACGCTAATATTCAGTGTATGCAATGGCACGCTGGAAAGAATTGGATGGAATAGGCTTGGTGGAGAAAGGGTCGGCGTAAGAGGCCAGGACGGAAACTATTATTACTATGCCCATCTGGACACGGTCAATGAAGCATTGGTTGTCGGGAACAGTATTTCCAAAGGAGAACTGATCGGAACAATGGGGAACACAGGTGATGCAATTACAACTCCTGATCATTTGCATTTCGGGATCGAACTGCCGAATGGCAAATGGATCAATCCATACTCTTGGTTAAAAGTTTGGGAATTTAACAGTCGTCTAAACAGATAGGAGATAGATCGGTATACAGCCAACCTAAGATTATTGCTACCTGTATTTTGAGATTTTTATAATTCACCAAAAAGGTTTGTTGATGGTGTAAGGTGTTATTTAAAACTATTTGGGTCCGATAATAAATATTATGTAAAGTAAAGTGTAATGCAAAGATGGGGTTATGTGTTTAGGTTTGTAATCAGCAATAAATCAGTAGCGATCGCACTGTTCCAGTGTTTTATATTTATTGTTTGTCATAAATATTATTCTTTGCTCTTGCTTGGATTCTTGTTTCACTCAGCTTCTGTTTATTTTATGACTTACTAAATTATATAGCTTATATTATTGTCGCCCGCATATCTTTTTCATAGCTTTTGTATTTTTCATATTCATCTCTGCTTTATCTGCTGGCCTGTTTTACTTTATCAGTTTTTTATTATTGTAATTTTATCCTATTAATTGCTGTTCTGTTTTCTTACTGTTTTTTGCCCCAAAATGCTTCTGAATAGCAGCCTCATATTTGCCCTGTAAGGCGTTAAAATATATTGGGTAAGGTAATTTGTACCTTGGAATATTTGTACGCTTATTTGAGTTAATCAATATCGAGGCAATTTTAGTTCTTTTGTGATTTGTAGCCAGATTCTGGTCTAATTGCAACGCTTAAACTTTAGGATATAGTTTGATAATTTTCGTTAGATTAAATATAGAGTAATTTTAATCCTCATATGAACACGCCAGTCGATAGGATTAATTATTTCATCGTTATAGGTCAATTAGATAAAATATCTACTAATAAAAAAGGATATTACATTTTGATTAAGAGATCTCATGTTTTAAGTTTCCCCTCTTTTAATAAGTGATATATTTCACAAGTTCTTATTTTAATAATACTTCCTTTTCATCTGAATTTCAATATGTCTTTTTACTTTCAAATCTATATAAAAATGAAATTATTAATATTTCCCTGGCTTATCAAAATAAAATAATATAAGGCCCCTGCCCTATCAAGTTTCCTTGTTATTTTCCTTTGAATAATTCACTTCTTTTATACGAATATTAAATTGACTTAGTTTCATTCAGTGAAAGGAAGGGATTATTATGGATAATAATAAAAATAGAATCAAAGACAGAGAAAAAAGCAATGCTGAATTAAGAAAAATGAAACCAAAAGATAACGCAGATGTAGGAATTATTGACGGCAATAAAATTGGTGTACATGATGGCAAACATGAAAAGAGTAAATAATGCTCTTTCAAGAATCTTTTGGCTTTAGTTAGCTATTTTTATTACCTTAATGCTTTTTGCGTGTAATAAACAATGCCAATGGTACCTGGACCAACATGCAGGCCAATGACCGGTCCGATAGCTATGATATCTATGTTAACTTTCAACTTATCATAAATCAGTTGTGCAAGTTCCTTTGCTTCGTCCAGACAATCGATATGATGAATAATGATCTCTCCTAAACCATATTTGCTTATGTTATCCAGCATGATATTAATCATCGATAATACTGCCTTTTTCTTCGTTCTTACTTTTGTCACAACGGTTGTTATGCCGTTTTCCACAGTCAGAATCGGAACAATCCCAAATAAATCACCAATTAAAGCACTGGCCCCGCCAATTCTGCCGCCTTTTTTCAGGTATTTGAGATTTTCAGGAATAAATAAGAACCTACTTCTTTGAATATTTTCTAACGCTGCTTCTTTAACTTCCTCTAGCGTTTTATCCGCTTTTGCTTCTCTTGCAGCCATAATGACCGCTAACCCTAACTGCATAGAATTTGACCTAGAATCAATGATCTCTATCCTGGCATTTTTATGCTTCTCTAATACCATCTCTTTCACTAATTGACCTGTCGAAAAGGTCCCGCTCATTTCTGAAGATAAGAAAATACAGCAGAGGCTATCTCCCTTCTCGATTACCGCAAGCATTTCATTATATAACTCGCCAATAGAAGGCTGTGAAGATGTCGGAATTCCATAAGAAGCCATTTTTTTATAAAACAGATCGTTATCGATATCTGCTTCTCGTATACTGTCACTCCCAAATGAAAGGCTCAAAGATACCATTCTAATATTTAGTTCTTCTTTGATTTCCTTACTTATATAGCTTGTACTGTCAGTTAGAACCTGTACTGCCATCTGTTTATCTCACTTTCTTATTGGCCTATTTTCTATTTCGACAATTATTTTTCTTTTTTATCATATAATGTTAAACACCACTTGTCTATTATTGTTCAAAATACACTTCTAAAGTACCTATTATTGTGAATACTACATCCATATAATTTTGCTTTTTAAGGGGGAATTCCGTTTGAAACATATTGAAGTATTTGGTACGGAAAAATTAGCTCGTTTACGTAAAGTCATTCTTCATAAGCCCCAACAGTCTCTGAATTTAGTCAATCCGGCAAATTATCAGGAATGCTTATTTAATTTTGTACCTGATATTTTTCAATATCAGTTGGAACATGACCGGTATGCCGACCTTCTGC
Organism: Dehalobacter sp.; assembly: GCA_023667845.1. Lineage (NCBI taxonomy): Bacteria > Bacillati > Bacillota > Clostridia > Eubacteriales > Desulfitobacteriaceae > Dehalobacter > Dehalobacter sp. The sequence goes on from JAMPIU010000034.1 coordinate 17,772, forward strand.
GCTCTCAAGGAATTGAGGTACTTAACCTTCAGGATTATGTACAGAAGAATAGAACGCTCATGGATTCTCTACCAAATTTACCCTATCTTAATGATACTTGCCTGATTACAAGTCAAGGAGCTATCCTCTCCAAGATGTGCCCCGGTAGCCGCGCAGGCGAAGAAACGGTTGTCGGAGAAGCTCTGGAGAATCTCGGCATTCCCATCTTTCATGCCTTTGAGGGTGAGGATCAATTTGAAGGGTGTCTGGCAATTTCGCCTGAAATTCTTTTTTTAGCAGATACCGAGCGGCATGCTCAAAAAACACTCGAAGAATTTTTTAATAAAGCACTCCATCTTTTTCCGCAGATCATCTATGCGGAGATTCCCCAGGAAAGACGGTATATGCACCCTGATATGATTTTTGGCAGAATCAGTGAAAGTCTGGCCTTAGCTTATTTGCCGGCTTTTTTGAAAACATATCTGATTACCGAAAAGCAGCGCACGGAAATTAATATACGGGATTATCTTGCTCGCCGGGAAATGGAACTTATTGATATTTCCGACCAGGAACAGCAGTTATGGGGCTGCAGTTTTGTTTCTGTGGATGCCAATATTCTCATCCATTATGATATTGCCTTAAATTTTAGAACTCAAAATGAGCTGAGCCGCAGAGGGGTGGAAATGATCCCCTTCCATCCTGAGGCCTTATTAGCTGGGGGCGGAAGTCTCCGCTGCCTGACTTTGCGTGTTTGGCGAGACTCTAATCTTTAACTAAAGACTTCTCAGAGCGTCAATCGGGTTTAATTTACTGGCTCTTCTCGCAGGCATATAGCCAAAGATAATTCCGACGACAGCTGAAAACCCTACCGCTAAGATAACGGTGGATAATTGCATGGTGTAACCGACACCAATCAGGGTGGAAGCAATTTGGCTTTTATCGCCTCCCAGGTTGTTGTCTTAAGTAAGATATCCATCCATGGCAGTGAGGTATAAGGCCATCTGTAAAAAAGGCAAGAACCATACAATTGATTCTTGCCTTTTGCTTACTCGGTTTATATTTGTTTCCTCAGTTTATATTTGTAAATCTTCGGTTTTATCCTCTTTGCCATAATAATGGTTAGTACTGAACATCGATTAAGCATAAACCTTTGGCTTGAGCCAAGGGTCCGGCTTCCCAACGTTTCCTTTCCTGTAAGATTTTTTCGACATCATTCGGCTGCAGCGTGCCCTTTCCTACTTCGAGCAGAGTTCCAACAATAATCCTGAGCATGTTCCATAAAAAGCTATTGCCGTTAAATTCGATTTTAATAAGGCCTTTATTTTCGTGAATCAAAATAGAATTGATCGTTTTTACCGTGGATTTATGACTGCGCTCATTGGTGAAGCTCTGAAAATCATGCGTTCCAATGAGCAGTTCCGTAGCGGTCTTCATTTGTTCCAGATCCAGCTTATCCGCTAAATGATAGGTGTATTTTCGGTTAAATACATCCCTGAATTTATTATTATTGATGGTATAAACATACGTTTTTGCTTTAACGTTATATCTGGCATGAAATCTTTCAGATACTTCTTCCATTGATTTTACAACAATATCTTCTGGCAAAAATTCATATAAATAGGCTAAGATTCTCTTTGTCTTAAAGGTAGAAGTTGTATGGAAATTAGCGATGTAATTTTCGGCGTGTACACCGGCATCTGTCCTTCCACAACCGATAATCTGAATCTTCTCCTCTGCCATTTTTGCTAAGACAGTTTCGATTTTACCTTGAATCGTCAGATCGGTATCTTTTTGTTTTTGCCAACCTTTATATTTGGTCCCATCATAGGCGATTGTCATTCTTAAATTTCTCATTTAGAGTCTGCCTTTCTATATTTTTGTAAGATGTCTTAATTATCCCTAGAATAACTTACTACAACGATCAACATAATAATAATGAAACAAAATAATTTGGAGGTGTATTCCATGTATGGCACTGTTAAGTGGTTCAACTCCGAAAAGGGATTTGGATTTATCGAGGGAGATGGCGGACAGGATGTGTTCGTTCATTTTTCATCCATTAAATCCCAAGGATATAAATCACTCAATGAAGGTCAAAAAGTACAATTTGATGTAGAAGAAGGACAACGCGGACTCCAGGCAACAAATGTAACGCTTTCTTAAAAAAATATCTTTATAATAGCACTGTTATTTTTATACGGTGCTATTTTTTGGGTTAGGGTACTCTTTTTGGATAGGTCTCAGATGCGTTATTCAAAGCCTGAAGTGCTTGTTCTTCAGGCATATTCTCAATTAAGGCAGCACATTTGTTACATAGTATCTTTCCTTTACCTTGAAAAGCACGAATACTTCTTTCATCACTGCAAGCGTTACGAAATATCGGTACATTACATAATTCACATCGTTGAAATTCAGCATCCTGATGACCTTTAAGATAGCCTTGAGCATTACGTCGTCTTAATTTTTGATGTCTCATTTTTTCACTTCCACAAAAAAAGTTAATGTTATTTTATCCAAAATCCAAGTTCTTTAATAAGGGAAAAGAAAAAGGGTTCGGAATCGAACCTCTTAGCTTTGCTTTATTAAACTAAGTTCATTATAACATAAAAATATTTTCTTTACTATAACAGCCGGGCTTTCGTTAATCAATGAACATTCTAGTATGCCGACGATTATGTTATTTATTATTTTGTTATGTTTTTTTGACAGTCTTCCTTACTAGTATCTAAACACGAAATATTATCGATATCTAGAAGTGACAAATAATAAAAAGGTATTTTTTTAAAATTTAGGATAAGAATAATACTGTTCATCAAAAATAATAAAAAGGTATTCGAACTCTTCGAACTAAGCATTACACGTGAGGTGACATTACATGAATAAAGATTCGCGAGACTTCAGTTTTTCTTTTAAGGCTCTCGGCTCTATTGCAGCCATTTTAACAGCTGGTTACGCAATTGGCCATCACAAAGAACAAAAGTCCCTAAAAATCCGCCGGGCAAAAAATCGAAAAATAATGCTGGCATCTTTACCGCTAGCTTTATTAACTACCGGACCACTAACGCGTAAGTTAATTCAAAAAAATGTAGCAAAAGCAATTACTATTTTAACAACAGATGAATACGGCAAAAACGTCATGGAGCTATGGACTGCCATTCATCGGGCCGGTGTTCAAAACATTGTTGAAAACAACTTAAGGGCAACACAAGGGACAACGATTAACAGGCCAATTGGCAGTTCAAAAAGGTTTGACGGGTTCGATAACCTTATGTTTGTTCCACCTCAAATGACGATGCTCTCTAAATCAGGCGAGACCGCAGTTGATATGAAAGTGACACTGGGCCCTAAGGCAGCCAAGCCTCTTACAGTCAATATACCTTTTCTTATTTCTGGAATGGCTTATGGAATCGCTCTAAGTGAGCCCGCAAAAATAGCTTTAGCCAGGGGAGCAAAGCTAGCAGGGACAGCTACAAACTCCGGTGAAGGCCCCTATCTGAAAGAAGAACGCGACGAAGCGGATAAATATATTTTGCAAATTGCCAATTGGCCATGGGGCTTACGCACGGATCAAGAGATTGCTTCTGCGGACATGCTGGAAGTACATATTTCGCAAGGAGGGCAGAAAGGCGTCTTCTATGTAGCTCCGGATGAAATTAAAGGCAAAGCACGTAAACTCATGGGTTTATCCCGCAATCAAGGGATATCGAGTCTACCTGCTCCTCCCGGTGTACAAAGTGCCGCAGATTGGCCCATACTGGTCAATAACCTGCGTAATAAAGCGAATGGAATACCTATTGCTCTGAAATTGATGGCCACAGACAAAATTGAAGAAGATTTAGGTTTAGCTGTAGATGCAGGGTTTGATGTCATTGCCGTCGACGGAACGCAAGGCGGATCTCTTGTTTCCAACCCCACAATGCAGGATGACTTTGGAATTCCCAGTCTCCATGCGTTAGTTCGCGCGGTTCGTTACTTACAAAACCGCGGAGTTCGAGAGCAGATAAGTCTGATTGTATCTGGCGGCTATTTTAATCCTGGAAGCTGTTTAAAAGCACTTGCGCTTGGTGCTGATGCTATTTATCTGGGTACCGTCCCCTTATATGCCTTAGCCAACAAGCAGCATAAAAAAGTAATCCCCTGGGAACCTCCTACAGTCCTTGTTAGCTATGCATCGAAATATAACAAAAAGCTGAACATAAACTTAAGCGCTGAAAGGGTATCGAATGTCTTACGCTCTATGACGGTTGAAATGGAACAAGCCATTCGTGGTTTGGGGAAAACTTCTATCAAAGAGCTAAGCCCTAGCGACTTAGTGGCACTTGATACGTTTTCTGCTGAATTAACTGGGGTAAAAAGAGCCTATTAGTTTAATTATAAACCTAGAATTTGCTTGAATTCTTCTTTTAACTGTTTCTTAAACTGTAGATTCGGCTTCACGGTTACCTTATTTTCACGCAATTGAGGCAGAATCTTGAGGAACCCGTAGTCTTCTTTTTCAGCTGTTTCAATAATTTCCTTTACCTTATAAGATTTTCGCATATTCATCAATCCCCTCCCCCTCTTAAATATCTCGTTCACGATTAATGATCAATTCCTCATAGGCTTCGTTGTTATGACAGATGTTGTTCCAGATACTATCGATGATCATAGCATCGACCTGCTGAAACAGATACTTTTCGCTTTGAACATAGATGATGGCGCATATCTCACTTCTAAAGAATAAGGGAACAGCCATGATTGATGCGTCGTCGCTGATCCTAAAGTCCTTATTAATAATCGATTCCTGAGCCAGCTCCTTTAATGTGGCTCTATTCACAATCGGTACTTTATTATATGAGGCAATCTCTTCAGATACAATCAGATAATCGCAGTGTGTCTTTCTAATAGTATATAGTTTAAATTGGATATTGATTACCTTTGTTATACTTTTAATAAAATATGGATCCGTAATTTCCTTTCCAATGTTTTTGATATCTTCAATCATTTCCATTATCGATGCGTTATTTAAGATTCTTAATATCCCCATCAAGGCAACACTGACTTCATTCAGCATGGCATTTTTAATAACGGCAGACTCAGACAATATAGCCTCCATGCTAAGCTCTCCGTAAGGTGTTTTAATGCCAATCGTTTTAAAACTTAGAAACGGCAGCTTAATCATTAATAACCATAATAAAATATATAAGACGATTCTTATCCCTTGAAATACGGGTGCTTGAAGAATTTGGGCAAAGACACCTAAATGATCTGTATTTATCCCTACAGGATTACTTAGAAATAACTCCTCACAGAAATAAAGGCCAATGAATACTGCGATCAGTGCGATGAATATCCCCCACATTTGTCTGGCATTTAGCCGTTTTAGCTGATAAAGTGTTTTAGACAAAAACGTTTCAAATGTGCCAAAGCATGTTATGATCACTGCTCCTAAAATGGTTCCTAAAACAGTACCACAAGCTATCCCTATTAAGATTCCGCATTTTGAAATCAAATTATTGTCCTCACTTTTGTCCGATTACAACATCAGTACCAATATATGGTAAAATATAGTCAAAAATTACTCCTTGTGGAATATTTGAAATAATTTCTAATATACAAATACAAATATCATAAACAGCTCCTTCCGGGCAGTATCCTTAACAGGATCCACTTCAGAAAGGAGCTGTTTGTCCTATACATTCACTTACAAAATGTACAATAACTGTGTTTTATTTGGTTTTATCAAATTCTATCAGTTTTTGAGCAAAATCACCATAAAATCTATACAGCGGATGCGTTGGATTAGCCGGCAGCTCCCCGCTTTCATCATATGCTAAGGTAGAAACCATCAGCGAAGCTGCAGCTACAGCAGGCAGTACGCTTGGCGCCCCTTTGATCGGCCCATAAAATAGGAAATCGCTCCACAGGACGGCCGATACTGCATGCACTGCAGCATTTATGGCGGAAAAGCCTTCCCCACCCCACATTTCCCGGCTTTCTTTCCACATATACGTCCCATTAGCAGGGGCTGATCCAACCGGCCAGCCGGTTTCCGCTTTGATTTGTTTACCTGCCAAGGCTGAAAAAGAAATAGACGGAAGATTCATTACTGTCGTATCGATCAGGACCGAGGCAAAATCTTTCGCTCCAATGGCTGTCAGCATTTCACGGCATGCCTGTACCCTGCCGGAAGGAGTCTGGTTCGTTTCATCAAAGACCTGCAGAACCGCGTGTTTGATTCCCAATTCTTTTAATGCAGCTGCCTGGCCGATCATGTCTTTATCCCAGGGTGTAATGCTGTTATATAAAATTTTGTCCTGAATGCCAAGACTGGCAGCATATTCTGCCGCATCAAGACGCGCTTTTTCTCCCCAAATGTCAATAGCAAAAGGGCGGTTGCTGATTGTAAGGTAAAAATCAATATATTCCTTCATCTCATCTGCGGAAACCGCTGTCATAGCGACTATGGCAGGTATTCCTGTCTGATCGGACAGCTCTTCCTGCCTGAGAATGTATGAACGGGCTTTTTCACGATCAAATTTCCTGTCACGGCGGCTTTCCAGAATACGGTCTCCGTTATGAAACATTGAGGATATAAGCAGAGGCGGATTATCTCCAGGTTGGCCACCGATAATCATGTCACAGATACGGCAAACTTTTGGTGTTAAGTCATATTTAAACATTTTTTCTCCAATATCTCTTTGGATGATTTAGCAAATCGTATTATACCATAGATCATTGCAAATAACCATTATTTAACAGCAATTGCCAGATTGAGTGATTATTTAAAAATTAATTTACTTGACTTTATTTATGATTTTCGTTATCTTAATAGAAGTTGAATATATTTATATAATCTTAGGTGCCCCACTAAGGGGAGAATAGGAAAATCGGTAATAATCCGATACGGACCCACCACTGTGTAGACGAGTCCCCGCTGATCCACTGGCGTATGCTGGGAAGGTGCGTTCAGGACGTTCGAGTCTGAGTCAGGAGGCCTGCCTAAGAGGTAAAAGTCTTTCCTGGGTAATGGAAAGCGGCGGTGATGACGGCAAAATCCCGACCACAAGAAAATTTGTGGTGGGGTTTTATTTATTTTTAAATATTTAATTGGAGGTTTTTAAATGAGCAGCCTTACAAAATTTCATGGTTTGAAAAATCTGAAAAATGCGACTGAGCAGGAACTTGAAATTGCCTTGCAAGAACTGTTGGGTGGAATCAAAGCGCTCGATCAGGGAGCCTTGGCAGGCATGAAAAGCCGTGTAGATGCGAAAATTAAGCCCCTCGGAAGCTTAGGTGTCTTAGAGGATATTGCACAACAGCTCGCAGGCATATTTGGCACCACACACCCCAAAATCAATAAAAAAGCAGTCCTGCTTATGGCCGGAGATCATGGTGTTGTCGTCGAAGGCGTCAGTGCTGCACCTCAGGAAATCACGAAACAAATGTTCTATAGTTACCTGAATGGCGGTGCAGGCATCAATGTCCTCGCCCGAAACGCCGGAGCAGATGTTATTTGCACGGATATCGGCATTGCCACCCCATTGGACGCTCCTGAGCTTATGGCCTACCGGGTTAAAAACGGAACAGACAATATGGCGAAAGGACCGGCAATGACCCGTCAAGAGGCCATACTTGCAATACTGACAGGTGCAAGGATTGCCGCCAATGCGATTGACTCTGGTGTTAATCTGTTAGCAACAGGTGAAGTCGGTATTGGCAATACAACACCGAGCGCTGCCTTGATCTCTGTATTTACCGGTCACTCTGTTGAGGATGTTACCGGCCGCGGAACAGGCTTAAAAGATGATGCCCTGATTAATAAGCAAAACGTGATTAAATGCGCAATCGAAATTAATCAGTGTGACCCTGCCGCGCCAATTGACACCCTGGCTAAAATTGGCGGACTCGAAATTGCTGCGCTCGTTGGAGCAATCCTCGAAGCTTCCTATCAACGTGTACCGATTATTCTCGACGGCATCATTTCATCTGCTGCAGCAATAACCGCAGCAAAACTAGCACCCCTGTCCACTTCCTATATGATTGCTTCTCATAGTTCAGAAGAGCTTGGACAGCATCTAGCGCTTCATCAGCTTGGGCTTAAACCCAGACTTGACTTCCATATGAGACTTGGAGAAGGCACAGGTGCCGCCCTAATGTTCCCGATGGTCGAGGCAGCCCTTAAAGTCGCTGATGAAATGGCCACATTTGAACAAGCTGCAGTTACCACTGGAGACTTCTAAAATCTGCAAAGAAAGATAAAAAAGACATGTACGGCATAATCCGTTCATGTCTTTTTTGCATAATCATCGATAATGGAAACTCTTGATAGTTTAATTAGATCCCAATCTTTTGCATCAGCTTGTCACTTGCTAATACAAAATTCTTGCCGATAGCTGTCTGCATAAACGCCTGAAAAAGAATTCCGAGGTTTGCAGGGATAAGGATCACTTCGATCAACGGATATACGTTAATTTGAGATGCGATCCATCTGGCAGCTAATGACAACCCGGTAAAGAAAACCATGGAAAAAAACAGACAGCGCCGGTAGCTGGAACAATGAGAACCGCCGGTAAACACCCGTAAAGCCAAAGCAGAAAACATTATCACGAACGTATACACAATGGTACCGAATATTGCAGATACCCCTACGGTTAGAACTAATTCAATCATTACCCCAAGAAGCAAGGCTAAACCATATTCTATTTTCACTTTATGGACGGCGTCCATTTCTTCACCTTTTACCATACGATTTGTCAAATGATGTGCAACACCCTCGAGATCAAACAATTGTTCACCCATCCTCCAGTCTTTGTTTTGGAAAATGATAAGATCAATTACCTTTCTGTGGATAATGTAGAAAATATAGCCATCTAAATATAATATAATTCTATGTACCTTTGGTATTTCCTGCTAAATTGTTTGTTGAAATTACATAATAGTCCTACATGAAATGAGGATATAAAAAACGCCTCGTATTTTTTACGCGGCGTTAATCTTCGATATTATGCTATTTATTATTATTATTATGCTATTTATTATTGCACACCTTGGTTTTGCTCAAGATTATATTTGAAATCTGCGACGCGCTGGACATAACTATCTGGATCAGCTGAGCCGCCGTCTTCCATCTGCTTTTGACAGCCTTCAAGGCCGTAGTGATTAGACAGCAGCATCAGATCAAAGACGAACTCATCGGCATACCCCTGAGCAGCCCAGTAATTCCTGTAGTATGCCAACTTTTCAATATCTGACTTTGCGGTGGTGTCAATTGGGATATTATCAATTCCTTCTGCCTGATAAACTGCTAAAACCAACGCATACGATAAATTGTTTTCCTCACAAAGATTCCGGATCGTGCCCTGCGGGTCTTCCGGCAGGATTCCCTGACCCGCGGGAATCTCCTGAACGGCAGCAGACTTACCTTCTGCTTGCTGAACGGAATGAGCACAAACGGATACAAGGATAACGAGAGGGATGATAACGGATAAACTACGAATAAAACCTCTTCTTATACACATGATGCCCACCCCTTCCCATATATTTATTTCCTGGATACCTCAATCCCCTTTCGCGAAATACAATAAATTTCTTCATTCACCGTTCATATATTCTTATATATATTCTTATATATATTCTCTCCATAATATATTCTTTTTAATAGAAGAATAGTTTTGCTATCATATTTTTAAGGATATTTTTTAATTAGACGCATTTTGTTGTGTTGATCTGATAACGGGTTTATTAAAAATTTTAATTAATTATCTGGTTAAAAAATCCGCATAATGTTACAATATTTTTATCCTTCGCAGATTATTTGTAGATAAAAATTTGATAAAGGGTGTAAGAATGGACATTTTTTTAATTATTGGAATCGTTGTAGGTGCTCTTGCCGTAGTCGTAGGCATGATTGTCAAAGGAGCCAATGTAGCTGTGCTATTGAATCCAGCTGCGGCCATTATTATTCTGATCGGGACAACTGCAGCCGTGATGAACTCATTTCCAAGAAAAGAATTCTTGAACATTCCCAAAGTATTAGCTGCCCTTTTTCGAGAAAAACAACCATATGATGCTGTGTCGTTGATTGAACTTATCACCGAAATGGCGATGACAGCCCGTAAAGACGGCTTATTGTCCCTCGAACAGACCATTATGGAAATTGAAGACCGTTATTTGCAAAAAGGGCTAAGCCTGGTAGTTGACGGATTGGAACATGATTATATTCAAGAGATCATGGAAATGGAAATTGATAATATGGAGGATCGTCACCGTGCCAATGCCTCGATATTTTCGGCGGCAGGCAGCTATGCTCCGACGCTGGGAGTATTAGGCGCAGTCGTAGGCCTAATCGGAGCGCTCGGCAATTTAAATGATACGGAAAAACTTGGCCATATGATTGCCGCCGCATTCGTCGCAACATTGTTCGGAATTTTTCTCGGCTATGTTGTCTGTCACCCGATCGCCTCCCGCTTAAAAAGAAAATCTGCTGCCGAAACTAAGAATATGCGCATTATTGTCGAAGGAGTTCTGGCCCTTCAGGCCGGAGAGAACCCCAGCAGTATTAAAGTAAGATTGACTGGCATGCTCGATCCGAAAGAAAGAAAAATCCTAGAGGAAAAGGAAAAAAATAAACAAGGCAGCGGTGAATAAGGATGTCGAAGAAAAAGCAACACCATGAAGAACATGTTGATGAATCCTGGCTGCTTCCTTATTCCGACCTACTGACGCTTCTGCTTGCGCTTTTTATCGTTATGTTTGCCATTAGTCAAGTTGATAAAGTAAAACTGCAGCAGTTGAGCGAGTCTTTCAAAGAAATTTTTGCAGGCGGGGCCAGCTTTTTAGAAAAGGAAAGCGACCAAGTGGTAGAACTTGAACCATCCAGTTCTGAGAATGTTTCTGCTTCTGCTCTTGAACAGGATAAGATGGCGGATATAAAGAAACAACTCGAAAAGGAAATCTATGAAAGCGGTTATTATAATAACGTCAAAGTAAATCTGGATAAGGAAGGTTTGCAGATCGTTATTCAGGATGTGATGCTGTTTGCGTCAGGTGACGCGGAAATCCTCGATGCGTTCTCCCCTCTCCTTCTGCAGATCGGGAAAATGCTAAATGGTATGGACAACGATATAAAAGTCGTAGGCCATACGGACGACCGGCCTATCCATACTGAGAAGTTTCGTTCCAACTGGGAATTAAGCGTAATTCGCGCGATCAACGTCATGAATTTCCTGGTTGATCAGGGCGGAATGAATCCTGAAAGATTTTCAGTCCAGGGCTACGGGCAGTACTCCCCTATTTCCGATAATACGATTGAGGAAGGCCGGGCAGAAAACAGGCGCGTCGAGATATTCCTTCTTCGTAAGTATCCTGTTGCAGAATAATAAGAAAATTAAATTGATCTGAGAAAACATGATTATTGAAAAAATACGATTGCATTCAGGCAATCGTATTTTTAATATATTCAGGAAAATGAAATCTACTTGACAGCAGTATAATGTTGAAATATCCTGGAATTAGTCGAATTATTGCATTCAGGTGAGAGCGCAGGTGAGATTTATGCTGGCCATGTCTTATATATCGATGATTGTGGCGTATACCTTTGTCTTATTTGGTTTCTATATTTTAAAATTGAATCATAAGGAAACCTTAAACAGATTATCAGCCTCTCTGAATTTCTGTTTTGCATACTGGTCGTTCATTTATTCATTCCTTTATCTCGCCCCAAGTCCCGAGAGTGCTTTATTCTGGCATCGGATCGCGGCGATTGGTTGGGTGATGTTCTGTCCGCTGGCCACTCACTTTTTTCTGGTTCTATCTGAAAAAACAAAAAATATTCATGGTATCCACTGGTATATCCCCTTGTATGGCCTGCCGACAATTTTACTGTTAAAAACACTGTTGACAAATGAATCGCTGGTGGCCAAAGTCTTTGTCCAGAGTACAAGTGGCCTGGGCTGGACCTATGAACTCAATACGGGCTCCGTCTGGTTCTGGCTGTATTGGCTTATGCTTGTCGTTTACATCGGAGTTGCACTTTTTTTCACCTTAAGATGGGGCAAAAACAGCCAAAGACCGAGGTTCATTAAACAAGCCAAAAGCATTTCGATTCTGGCGGGCGTCATGATGCTGATCGGGATCGGCACTGATTTTATCCTCCCTTTGATCACTCCGTTTATTCCGCCTTTATTTCATTTTTTCTCGATCTTCTGGGGATTTGGCGGCATCTATATGATCCGAAGGTATAAACTGATGGATGTGAATATAGCGGTGACGCCGGACATTATTTTGGAGACAGTGATGGATCCGATCGTTCTGCTTGATAATAAAGGAATTATCCGTAAATGCAACCAGGCGACATTTGACCTGCTGAAATATGATGCCAGTGAAATGCTCGGCCGGAGATTTTCAGATTTTTTTAAAGCTCAAAAGTATAACCTGCAAAGAACAGATTTGTTGTTTAAAAACAAGTCTTTGCGTAATATTGAGTTTGATATGGTTGATTCGTCAGGCAAAGTTATCAGTATTATGGCATCATTCTCGGTGACCGAAACCGAGCTTGACGGAATTGTCGGCGTTGTTGGCAATCTTCATGATATTACAGGATACAAAGCTATGTCCAAAGAACTGGAAAAGATGGCCAATTACGACAAACTGACCAATCTTCCGAACCGCAGGATGTTCTACAATAAATTGGAGAAGGCCATTGAGAAATACCATAAGCATGATCAGCAATTTGCGCTGGTATTTATCGATTTAGATGGGTTTAAGGTCATTAACGATACCTTTGGCCACGACATCGGTGACCAAATGCTGATGAAGGTTTCGTCGCTCCTGGCCGGGGTGGTCAGACGGCAGGATGTGATAGCGCGTCTGGGCGGCGACGAATTTGTTCTATTGTTTTCCAGATTGCAGAATAAGACAGAGCTTGACGGAATTATGCAGAGAATGCAGGAAAAACTTGTCAAACCCATTATGATAAACAATAAGATTTGCCGGGTTGGAATGTCGTTTGGGATTAGTATATGTCCGGAGGATGGAATGACCCCTGACGAACTTTTGAAAACAGCTGATCTCCGCATGTATAGGGAGAAAAAATATTCAGGTTAACGTTTGATGGACTTCATGCGGGAGCGGACATTCGGCTTGACGCGATAGTCTTCAGGAGACACGATTGCTTCGGGCGTTCGTGTTTTTTTATTGCATGTTTCAGCCTCAGCCTTGTTACGGATATATTTATGGCTGATGTTGGGATTACTGGTTCTGCGGGATTGAATCTCAAATTGCTTTAAGGAAGCAATCAGCGGTGTCAGTTTAACGTGGCCGTAGTTTCTGGTATCAAAATCAGGATAGCGCTTATTCAGCTTGATGCCGACTTCACCTAAAAATGCCCAGCCATCTTCATCGGAACTTTCAGTGACGATAATTTTGATGGCTTCAATAAGTTCATCAATGCTGGCCATTCCTTCCTGAGGTGTCCCCTGCACCCGCGTTTTAACCTGTTCGTTTGTCTCATAAGGACTTGCCGGAATGACACCTAGAACCTCAAGGTATTTGAACTTTTCACAGGCAGCGATAAATGGCTGCGGCGTTTTCTTCTCGCCCATACCCATCACATACATGCCTGCTTCCCTGAGCCTGGAGGCTAGTTTGGTAAAATCGCTGTCGCTGGAGACGATGCAAAAGCCATCAACGCTTTTTGAATATAAAATGTCCATCGCATCAATGATCAAGGCAGCGTCGGTGGCATTTTTCCCTGTTGTGTAGCTGTATTGCTGTATCGGTGTGATCGAATAGTTTAGAAGCACGGTTTTCCAGGATGCGAGGTTCGGTTTTGTCCAGTCTCCGTAGATCCGTTTATAGGTTGGGGTGCCGTGATTCGCAATTTCATCGAAAATGTATTTGATATATTTTTCTGAGACGTTGTCTGCGTCAATCAGTACGGCAATTTTTTTATCGTTTTCCATACGCATTCTCCTTACATTTTTTCATATATCTTATTTTATTAATTTACTTTTATCAGTCTGGGGGGCACAGTGCCGCTGTTAATGATTTTTGTTCTGTTTATTCAAAGCCTCTTTAAGCAAATCGCCAAGATTGCTGCCAATATTTTGCTGGTCACTGTATTGGGCAATCAGTTTTTGGTTGGCCTGGCTTGCTCGCTTGGAACTGGTAAAGCCGGTGTCCCGTTCTTTTTCCGGCTGACGGTGTCCGCAGGCCCGGTCCTGACAAACCAGCATTTTGCCGCGTTTGCCGTTGACCAGCAGCATGTATTTTTTGCATACCGGACATCTGGTTTTTGTCATATTGTCGGCATGGTATGTGGCGCTGTCCGAGGCGACACTGTGAACCAGTTCACTGGCTTTGGTCCGGATCCCTTTAATGAATTCAGTCTTGCTTCCGTTCCCTTTAGCAATGTCTGTTAAAGCTTGTTCCCACTGGGCAGTCAGCTCAGGACTCCGAAGCTCAGGAGCTACAAGGCTGATCAGCTGACGGCCTTTGGATGTAGGCACCAATTCTTTCCCGCTGCGTTCAATATAACTGGTATGCAGCAGTTTTTCAATAATTTCCGCTCTTGTAGCCGGAGTACCGAGACCGCTCCCCTTCATCGTTTCCCGGAGCTCCTCATCTTCAATGAATTTCCCCGGATTTTCCATTGCTGTGAGTAGGGTGGCTTCCGTATAGCGTGCCGGTGGTTTCGTCTTCCCCTTTTGGGGCTTCAGGCTTTTTAGCATCCGTTCCTCGCCCTGCTCCAGTTTCCCGAGCGTTTGTTCAGGCAAAGCGTCCTCCCTGCTTTCTTCTGATTCCGTCTGGTGGAAAGTGATAGAGCGCCAGCCCTGGTCTTTCATCACTTTTCCCGTTGCATAAAACATTTCGCCATTAATACCAGCGATAACCGTCAGTTGGTCATAGCGGTACGGCGGAGAGAGGACGGCCAGAAAACGCCGTACGATCAGGTCATACAAAGATTTTTCATCATGGGTCAGATCCCCGAGCTTCAAAGGCTGCTCAGTCGGAATGATCGCATGATGATCCGTTACTTTACTGTCGTCCACCAGTCGTTTCGTCGGCTTGTAAGGCTGTGCCAACAGCTTTTTGGCCGTTTCGGCATAAGGCCCTGCGGCCAGCCCTTTGAGCCTGGACGGCAGAGTCGGTACAATATCGGCGGAGAGATAGCGCGAATCTGTACGCGGGTAGGTAACCAGTTTATGCCGTTCGTATAAATTCTGCAGCGTACTGGAAGTTTTCTGGGCGGAAAAGCTAAGTTTGCGATTCGCATCACGCTGCAGTTCAGTAAGGTCATAAGCCAGTGGGGCTGGTTCGCTTTTGCTCTCGCGCTTGACCTGCATAATTCTTGCAGATTGCTTTTCCAGCTTGCCCAGCAGGGCTTCAACCTGCTGGTAATCATAAATCCGGCTGCCGTCTTTGCCACGCCAGTCAGCAAAAAAGTCGCCGAAGTCCGCTCGGATTGTCCAGTAATCAACCGGAACAAACTTCCTGATCTCGTCCTCCCGCTGAACGATCATGGCAAGCGTCGGGGTCTGCACTCTTCCGGAATTCAGCTGGGCATTATACTTACAGGTTAAAGCCCTGGTCACATTCAGGCCGATCAGCCAATCCGCTTCGGCTCTGCAAACAGCGGCATCGTAAAGATCATTATATTCGGGTCCGGGCTTTAATCTCGCGAAGCCTTCCAGGATGGCGGCATCGGTCTGGGAAGAAATCCAGAGACGTTTGAAAGGTTTCTTCCAGTTGCTCAGTTTCATGATCCAGCGTGCGACCAGTTCGCCCTCTCGTCCGGCATCGGTGGCTATAATCAGTTCGTTGATATCGTTTCGTTTCATCAGTTTGCTTACCGTCTGATATTGCTGGGAAGTCTGGCGAATCACCTTGAGCTTTAGCTGTTCCGGAAGCATTGGCAGATCTTCCATCCGCCATTCTTTATATTTCTGGTCATAATCCTCGGGTTCGGCTAAAGTGACCAGGTGTCCCAAAGCCCAAGTAACGACGTATTGTGGTCCTTCGATAAAACCCTTGTTTTTGATATTGCATTTAAGAACCCGGGCAATTTCCCGGGCCACACTCGGCTTTTCAGCCAGGATCAACGATTTCATTTATATTCCTCCGATTTAGATATCCTATGTACCATTATAGCATAAATTTGTAAGGAGTTTTTTATAAAGAAACGGCCTGTTGGCGGCCGTTCCTTGAAAGAATTTATGATATTAATTTAATGATCAAACTCAAATTTAAGTTTTCCATTGGCGGCATCTTCCCAAACCAAACAGGCGTTGAAAGATTTCCCGCTTTTGGATTTGAATCCTTTGATCAAGGGTGTTTTGCCTTTCTTCAGCAGGCTTTTCATCTGGGCCTGGCTAAGTGTTTTACCGCAAATCGGTGTTTTCCAGACCACAAATCCACAGCCGCTTTTCCAGTTGGAGCAGCCGTAACCTTTATTGCCTTCAATGACACCTTCCCCGCACCGCGGACAGGGGCCCAGTTTTTCAGGTCCGCTTTCCCGGGCTGCCGAAGAACCATTTTCTTCTTTGGCGCCCTTTGTTTTTTTAGCCGACTTGTCTGTTTGATCTGATTGATCTTCCGAAGACGTATGAACTTTCTTGGAAGATTTCCCAGATTCGGCAGATCTGGCAGACCTGGCCGGAGCCTGGGCCAACGGCGTTTTGCCATATTTTTGTTCATAGGCCCGAAGTTCATTAATGATTCGTATCACCGCTTCCTCGACCTCAGACATGTATTTTTCCAGCGCCAGTTCGCCTTTTTCAACCTGCGCCAGGTCATATTCCAGCTGACCGGTCATTTCCGCGCTGATCAGCAGGGCGGCATGCGGAAGCCTGTTTTGAATTAAAGAAATCAGCTGGCTCCCCTTTTCTGTCGGCCGCAGCGTTTTTTGCTCCTGTCTGATATAGCCACGCTGAAGCAGATTTTCAATGATCGCAGGCCGGGTAGCCACTGTCCCGAGGCCCTTCCCTTTCAGCTGCTGGCGAAGAACATCGTCTTCAATTTGTTTGCCCGCACTCTCCATCGCTTTAAGCAGGTCTCCCTGGGTAAAACGTTTCGGGGGGTTGGTACTTTTTTCGTCGATCCGGACCTCGGTCGTCTGAACAGAGTCACCCTGACTGACCGCCGGAAGTTCTGTGTTTTCTTCTTGCTGGTTCTCGCGATTCTTATTTTTTCTCCTGGTCTTTCCTGTTGTTCCGCTGCTTTCAGACTGAGGATCCTGAGCGTCTTCGAAATCGTAGACCTTTTTCCAGCCTGAGCTGAGCAGAATCCTGCCTTTGGAGCGAAAATGTTCCTGGGCCGCTTCCGTAACGATTTCCGTCTGCTGATACCAGGCAGGAGGAAACCAGACAGCCAGAAAACGCCGTGCGATCAGGTCAAAAAGCTGACGTTCGGCTTCCGGCAGCTTATTCAAATGAACAGTTTCTGTCGTTGGAATGATCGCATGGTGAGCCGTAATCGTGTTGATGACCCGTTTGTTTTGAGGCACACTATAGGTCATTGCTTCATCTACATTTTCCTGATAAGGCTCCTGACGCAGGGCTTTCAGGTGGGCTGTCAGCTTTGGAATCATATCCGCGGGCAAATAAGCACAATCTGTACGCGGGTAGGTGATGGCCTTTTTATCATAAAGAGACTGGGCCAGTTCCAGGACCTTTTCGGCACTAAATCCGAATCGTCTGGAAGCTGTGACAGTCAGGCTTGTCAAATCGAAAAGCAAGGGCGGAGCTTCGGAAACCTTTCTTTGTTCAGCCCGGATGATTTTCCCTGGCTGCCCCTGTGTTCTCGCAGCAATGTGTTCGGCAGTTTCCCTGTCGGTCAGGCGTCTGTTTTCCTGAGCGGGATCAAACCAGCGTCCGGTGTATTGTCCCTGCTCCGCAGAGAAGGCTGCACTGACTTCAAAATAGGCTTCAGCAACAAATTGCTCAATTTCCCACTCTCTACGGACGATCAGCGCCAGTGTCGGTGTCTGTACCCTGCCGATGGAAATCACGTTCGGCTTTTTGCGGACTGTATCGAAGCTGCCAAACAAAGAGGTGAAGCCTTCGGTCAGATTCATCCCAAAGTCCCAGTCCGCAAAGGCTCTGCCGTTACCTGCTGCTGACAGACCTTCCACGGCCTGACCCGGCCTTAACTGATTCATTCCTTCCAGGATAGCCTCTCGCGTCAGCGAAGAAATCCAGAGCCGGGAGAGCGGTTTTGTACATCCCACTAAGTCCCAGACTTCCTGAAAGAGAAGCTGCCCTTCCCTGTCGGCGTCCGTTCCGCAAATAACCTGTTTGATTTCAGAAGATTTCAGCCATTTTTGTAAAACTTGAAATTGTTGGCGCGTTTGGGATTTGATTGTACGCCGAAACGAATCGACAGCTGGCAGAACGGGCAGACGTTTAAGACTCCAGCGCTTCCCGACGCGTTCTAGATCCATATAGCCTTCCGGCCTTTCCAGCTCCAGAAGATGACCGATACACCAGGTTATCACATACTGGTCATTTTCGAGCCAGCCTTGTCCTTTGCCTTTTACCCCCAGGGCTGCAGCATATTCCCGGGCCTGAGCCGGTTTTTCAGCAATAATCAGTATTCTTTCCATAGGATCTTCTTTCCATATCATTTTCTTGCATGTGAATCTTACAGACATCAAGTACCCTATTAGCTCTAAAATGCATGTAACACTGAGAAAAAGTTTAGCTTAATTTTCCATAATACTCAGTATAGCATAAATTAACCGGTACTTTGGGATAGAAAGTTTCAGCTTTTCTGTTGAAAGCTGAAACTTTTTATTATTTCATGTGTATTAATAAATGTAAATAAGAAAAGGGATGATCAGGTGCTATGTTCTTGTTAACAATTGTTGGCTATATTTTGCTGGGTCTCGTGATGATTCTGGCAGCTATGATCTTTATCCCGTACCATTATCAGGCTGTTGCGGAGAATCTTGGCCATTCTCAAATGAAGGGGTCCGTTTCCTGGCTCTTTGGCGGAATCAGGATGGAGTTTATCAAATATCCTAAACGCAAGGCTGAAACGACGTTGATCATTCTGGGTCTGACTAAAAAATTCCAGGAACGGTCAGACTCTAAGAAAGAAGATCAACGGAAGTCCAAAATAGCGCCCAAGAACAATGCCAAAAAAGATCTGCACGCTGATTCTGTGAAAGACTCAATATCTGCCCAAAAAAGACATCAAAATGAATTTGGTATTCGTCAATTCCTGCGGACCGATGTTTTGAAAAAAATCCTGGCATCCCTGAGGAAAATCGCCAGGCATATCCTGCCGGATCAGCTGATCGTGAACGCCAAAATAGGCTTTTCTGATCCAATGTATACCGGTTTCCTGTCGGTACTGCTAACTCAGGGATACCTTTGGTATGACAGATTTGATATCGCTGTCGAACTTGTATTTGGTCAGGAAATGCTGGAAGGAAGGTTTTTCATTGGCGGAAGGATCTGGCTGCCCTATTTGCTCTCTGTAATCATCGGGCTTCTGGTCACGAAACCAATTCGCAATATCATGTTAACGAACTTAAAAATCAAATTTAAAGGAGGATCCCCCTATGTCGGATAGTTTAAACATGGGCGAAAATATCACCAACATCTTTGAAAAACTGGAAAGCTTTCTGAAGACCAAGACCGTCGTCGGCGAACCTATGCAGGTCGGAGAAATCATTCTTGTTCCATTCATCGATTTTACATTCGGTCTGGGTACGAGCGGCGGAAGCGGCATTGAACAGAAAAGCAACCAGGGTTCGGGTGGCGGCGCCTGTAGTGGCGGCCGTATTTCGCCAACAGCAGTTCTGGTTATCAGAGGCGATCAGGTCCAACTGCTGCCGATTGAAAAATCAGGAGGGCTCGAAAAACTAATCGATATGGTTCCCGAGATCGTGAATAAAGTCAAAGATCAAAAATGCAGTGAAGAATAAATCATATGTCTAATATTTAGTGGTGCTTCCCGGCAAACGAAAAGTTCACCAGGAAGCACCACTTCTAATTTAAATCATGCGTGTTCATTCTATTAACGGAATGTAATCAAACACCGTAGACATGCATCTTTTGTTGTTAAGAAAGCAGTATTTTATCAACTAACACGATCAACTGTTCGATTTCTGGCTTCGTGATTTGGGCATAGGCACCGAGCGACTGCCCTTTCCTTCTCAGCTCTTCACTGATCATCGAGGAGAAGATAATGACGGGCAGCTCTTTAAACTTGTCATCCTCTTTTATTTTTTTGATCAAATGATGACCATCCATTTGGGGCATTTCAATGTCTGTAATGACCAGCTGCACTTTATCTTCAATCGAGCTGCCGTCAGCAATCATTTTGTTCAGACTATCCCATGCTTCCAGACCATTATCATTGGGAACCACATGATAACCTGCAGCGCTAAGTGTTCTGATTAACAGTTCCCTAAGAACACGGGAATCCTCTGCGATTAATATCGTTTTTGTCTTTCTGAGGTCGTCCATTTCTTCAGCTACCGCGGGTATCGTTGATAACCTTTTGTTCATGGTCGGATCAATCTCAGAAATAATCTTTTCAAAATCGATCAGAACGATGATTTTTTCTTCCAGCTTAACGACACCGACTGCAAAGTCCGAACCGGCAATATCCGACAAAGGTTCCATCTGGGTCCAGGATACGCGGTAGATCCTCGTGACTTCATCAACTCTGAAGCTGATCATTTCGCCATTGATTTCACAGACAATGATCTGCTGGTTATCTGTGGCCTGCTTAACGCCGGTTAGGCATCGCGTCAGATCAACAAGCGGAATGATCTTATCCCGTAAAGTAAATAGTCCCTCTATATATGGATGTGAACCTACCAGGTGTGTCACCTTGACATTGTTGATAATTTCCCTTACTTTGGCGACGTTAATCCCATAGAATTTCCCGTCTACGGTAAACTCGATAATTTCAAACTCATTGGTTCCGGATTCCAGCAAAATTCCTTTATCGTCCTGCATCGTCTGTCTCCTCTTCCCTGGAGTATTTATATCTTATATTTTTCGCTAAAGAAGTTCCAAAATCCTTCAGAATTCGTCTTTTCTTCAATTAATTATTTCGGTTTATTTCAATAAATACAGTTTTATTGTGCCATTTGAGCATTCAGCAATTCACTTTTCTTACTTTCCGCAGTTTACCTTTGAGCGGCGTTGTTTGCAAGGCTTCAAGGACAAGTGGCCCTTTAAAGTTTAGGATTTCCACATAACTCAATTCATCCAAAATATTAATAATCCCGATGTCAGCTGCAGTCATACCCGCAATGTTCGTCAGTGCGCCCACAATATCTGCCGGCCGGATCTTGGATTTCTTTCCGGCATTGATCTGGAGCTTCATGATTTCCAAATTGATCCGGGTGCCTTTCATGGCTTTATTATCCGGCAAAACGGTTATTTTTTCCTGAAAGCCGACTTCTGCATTGCGGACAGTATCCTGAGACGGTCTTTGTTTCAGTGGGATCTCCTGTCCAATATATTTCTGTATATCCTGCAGGTAACTGTCATCTTCTTCGGTCACAAAGGAGATTGCTTTGCCGTTTTTATTCAAACGCCCTGTTCTGCCAATCCGGTGTACATAGCTTTCTTTTTCCTGCGGCAGATCAAAGTTGATGACAAGTGAAATATCTTCGATGTCAATCCCCCGGGCTGCCACATCTGTTGCAATCAGGTACCGAAAATAACCCCGTTTAAAATCATCCATGACACTCAGACGGTGCCCTTGTTCCATTCCGCCATGAATTTTGGCGCAGGGATAATCAAGCAGTTTCAATTCCGCATAGACCTCATCCACCTGATGTTTGGTATTGCAGAAAATCAGGCAGCTATCGGGGTTCTCAGTGACTGAAAGATCTTTAAGAAGCTTTATTTTATCCTGTCGGGTAAGGAGGTATCTTTCCTGGGAAATTCTTTCCGCGGCGGATGTTTCTTCTTGCGTTTCTACATAGACTGGCTCGCGCAAATAGTGATCACACAGTGTTCTGACATCAGAAGGCATCGTGGCCGACAGCAGGGCTGTAACGCGGTCGGCAGACAAGCTGCCAAGGATGGTTTCCGTCTGTTCCAGAAAGCCCATATTCATCAGTTCATCCGCTTCGTCAATAACCAGGTATTTGACACAAGAAGTATCCAGCGTTCCTTTCTGAAGATGATCGATCAGCCGGCCAGGCGTTCCCACCACAATATGCGTTTTTTGCTTCAGCTCTTTCTCCTGATAATAGAAAGGAGATTTACCGTATACTGCAGCAATTTTTAGTCTTTTAAAACGGCCGATATGAAACAGATCCTCTTTGACCTGGATGGCCAGTTCTCTCGTTGGCGTGATGATCAGGGCCTGAGGTTTATTTTCTTCCCAATCCACCAGCTGGCAAAGCGGAATAGCAAAAGCAGCCGTCTTGCCGCTGCCGGTCTGAGATTTAACAATCACATCTTTTTGCGCCAGAAACAATGGGACGACCTGCTGCTGGACGTTGGTAGGCTTGTTATAATTCAGAAGCTGAAGGGCTTTTAATATTTCCGGACTTAACGGATAGCGGTCAAAAGAAACCTGGTTCATGCGGTCATCTCTTTCTTTATCAGATATGTATAAATCTTTAGATTTACATGGGTCAGTCAACCTAATGGATGGCCGCTTTCGGTCATTGTGTCATCCTGACACAAAATCCCGCGCTTCGCAATCCATGCTCCGCTTGACACTGTCCATCCATTACGTTGACTAGTCTGGAGTTAGTCAGTTGTTTTTTTTAGTCAACATTACATTGGAATCCAAGTATTAGTTGATATTCTTAAAATAGCCACACAAATAATGATTTGCATTCCGACATGCCGACTTGCTCAAATAACCATATAATCAGTCTGTGGGGCACTGTTCCGCTGTAAGCGGAGCACGATGCGAAGTGCGGCTTTTTGACGGCCACGGATGGCCTAATGTCGCGATGCCATGGATGGCAAGGAGCGACTCGCCAAGGATGGCGCAATAACCGGAAAGCGGTATTGTGCCCCACAGACTAACCCTAACAAACGAATCGATCTATTATTATTCTATTTAATAATATTTCTGCAGATCAGGAATCAATTCCTTTATTCTTTCTTCCAAGTGCCTTATTAACGTTAAATGCATAGTAGCAACCTAAACAAATACGACCCCCTTGCAGAAAGGAGGCCGTAGTCCGCGTCATGGATTTAAATTACATATTTGCAGCAAGCGCATGAAGGGACAAATCATCTGATCTTTCGGCGATATGGTTCAAAACCTTGATAATGGTTGCAGGAGAAGATGTCTGTTTGACAACTTTATACTCTCTGGAGGTTTCACCATATATATTTTCGAGGACGACGAGTACATCTTTTTTGACGGCCACAAATTGGTCCGCTTCAAAAGCATTCGCCAGTTTTTTAAGTTCATGACAAAAACGCATAAAAAAAACACCTCCTTCTCACATGCTCCAATACTTCAGGGAGTGTTACTTCAATATTTCAGAATTCAGTTAAACAATGATGTAAATGAAATCTTGATATCCGTAAAAATACTCCGAAATGTATTATATAGAAGGAATAATGATGTGTCAACCATCTTTTACGGCAGCATACACTTGATTAAGACATCTTCTGTATACATTAAGCAATTTACTTATTCGTAATTCTTAAATATAATGGTAGTACTGGCCAATTGTGGAAATGTATTTCGTTGTTATGGAGGATAAACAATGGATGTCTTTATTGCCAGACAGCCTATCTTTGACCGCAATTTGCATATCTACGGCTATGAACTACTGTATAGACAAGGTCAGGACAATAGCTTTAGCGGTATCGACGATAATCAGGCCACTGTAGAGTTAATCTACAACTCCTTTTTAGTTTTTGGAATGCATGACTTAACGGATGATACCAAGGCCTTTATCAATTTCTCCAAGGATCTTGTTGACAGCGATATCCCCTCACTGCTGCTGAATCACAATGTCGTGCTGGAAATACTTGAACGGAAAGAGGTAACGCAGTTAACCGTTGAAGCCTGTAAACGGGTCAGAAGAATGGGTTATCTGGTGGCACTTGACGATTTTGTGTTCGATCAGAGCTACTTGCCGTTAATCGAAACAGCAGACATCATCAAAATAGAGTACCCGGCTGTAAATGAAGAACTTCAGCGTAAGCTTATCAAGAAATTTCACACGAAGGTGAAGTTTGTCGCTGAAAAAATAGAAACGCGGGAAGAGTTCCTGCACGCTATTCAGAGCTGGGAGAAAAGACGAGCAGTTCTGACTTCTTTTTTACCGGGATGTTTTCTTCGATTGACGTCCTGCTGAACAAAAGTATGGAGCAGGTTCTCCGGAACCTTTCCCTGCCGGATCATGTAAAATCGGCCTTGCTCGGGCAGGATAATAAACAGCGGCGCTTATTGGATTTCATCATCGACTTTGAAAAAGCGCAATGGAGCAAAGTTGAGAATCAAAACCTGATCAACAAGCTCAGTATTCAGCGTTTTATGCTTTTATACGTGGAAGCTCTTAAATGGACCAGATCCCTGGATTACTAACACTGAAATGTTCGTTGGGTGAAGTCGTATCATTGAAGCGAATCATTCGAGCAAAGACAGGAATGTGAAGTTCAGACAATCAATCAATCCGCGGTTCGTTAAGCGCAGCTCCGGAATAACAGGCAGACTTAAGAGCGCCATGGTCATAAATGGCGAGGCCAAACTGCATCCAAGCTCTTTCCAGGCTTCATCAAGTTGAGCTACCATTCCGGCCACTTCTTCGACCGGTCTGTCCGACATTAAGCCGGCAATCGGCAGAGGCAGTACGACCAGCACTTTCCCGTCTCTCACTGCGGCCATCCCGCCGCCAAGGTCAGTTAGTGTGTTGCCTGCAAGCGCCATATCCTCGTCATTTACACCGATAATGATCAGATTATGGCTGTCATGAGCCACTGTCGATGCGACGGCCCCGCTCTTCAGCTGAAAACCTTTCACATACCCGAGGCCATAATTCCCCGGGCCGCCGTGCCTTTCCAGGACCATAACCTTGGCAATATCGGCCGTAATGTCAGGACATACCTGCCCTTGCGCTGTTCCCATCTCGATCACGCGGTGAAGCGTTCCGGCCTGGGCTTCTTTGATCTCGATGACATGTGCCCTGACCGTTGTTCTTCCTTCCGGAGCTTTGATGATAAAGTCTCCGGATTTCAGTTTATGGGACAAATGAACGGAGCTGCGGAACTTCTCCGGATAGCTGACGGACGAAATTTCAGCCAGCATCCGTCCTTGTTCCGCCATGATTTCCCCGTCGATCATCACTTTTTCTACAGTGACTTCCGTGAGGTCACGCAGAAAAACAATATCTGCGCATCTGCCGGGAGAGATACTCCCGAGATGGCGGTCAAGCCCGAAACACTGAGCAGGATTAAGGGTTGCCATTTGAATCGCCGTCACCGGATTGACACCCTGGCGAATCGCCTGGCGGATCACATGATTCAGGTGTCCTTTGGCCAGAAGGGTATGCGGATGTACATCGTCCGTCACCAGTACGGCATACCGGGAATCCACTTTGTTTTCAGTAATGGCCCGGACGGTTTCCTTTACGTCCTGCCAAGCTGAGCCTTCCCGTAGTTTGGCATACATACCGAGACGCATCCGGGCCAGGGCATCCTCCCTGGTTGTACTTTCATGGCAGGACAGGATTCCGGCTGCTGCATAAGCCTGCAATCCTTTTTCGAGATCAGCAGAAGCGTAATGCCCGGTAAGCGGCTTGCCGGCGTTCAGCGTTGCCTTTAATTCGGCATGAACCTGCGCATCACCAGAGATGACTCCCGGGTAATTCATCATTTCCCCGAGTCCGATGATCCGGCTGTCCTGCATGGCTTCCTCGATTTCAGCCGGGCCGATGACCGCTCCGGCATCTTCAAAACCCGGGGCAGCAGGTACACAGGACGGCACAGTGGCGAATACTTTAAGCGGCATGACCTGTCCTTCTTTAACCATCATCTTAACGCCTTCCAGACCGAAGACATTGGCAATCTCATGCGGGTCCATCACAATGCATGTCGTTCCCTGCGGCAGGACAGCCCTCGTGAATTCCTTCAACGTGACCATGCTGCTCTCAACATGCAGGTGTCCGTCCAGAAAACCTGGTGCCAGTGTATAGCCTGAGGCATCAATGATTTTCGTTTTTTCTCCGATAGCAGGCGCGGCATCACCAACCAGGACAATCCGGCCGTGTTTGACCGCGATGTCCTTGTTCTCTTCGATTTCACAAGTATTTACATTGATGATGCGGCCGCCCCGGATCACCGTGTCCGCTTTCAGAACACCCATGGCAGTTTGAGCCAATTCGGCAGTTTTCTCCTGAAAATCTTTCACAAGAAAATTGAGCGCACAGTCATTCAACATGTGAATCACCTCGTTTTATTTCATGGATGATTCCTTTTTGCTATGATTATTTTTATGAATGATTATCAATGATGATTATTAATGATGCTATTTCATCTCATTGATTATAGACCATTTTCTGTCTGAGCGGCAATCAGGGTGGCTGCTCCGTATTTTTCCCTTAAACGCGGTTTCTCAATCTTGCCGGTTGGATTGCGCGGGATCTTGTCGAAAATGATCCGGCGCGGACGTTTATAGCGCGGCAGCGGTGCACAGAAAACGTTGATATCTTCTTCTGTACAGTTGTTCCCCGGTTTGAGTTCGATGATTGCTGCGGTAATCTCACCGAGACGCGGATCGGGTAAACCAATCACGGCGACATCTTTAATTGACGTATGCGCCCGTAAAAAGTCTTCAATCTGAACCGGATAAATATTCTCGCCGCCGCTGATGATCACATCTTTTTTCCTGTCCACCAGATAAATAAAGCCGTCTTCATCCATCCTGGCCACATCACCGGTCAGCAGCCAGCTGTCTCGCAGGGCTGCGGCCGTGGCTTCCGGGTCATTATAATAGCATTTCATCAAACCTGGTCCTTTGACCCTCAGTTCCCCTACCTGGCCCTGCGGAACCGGACAGCCGTTTTCATCGGTAATTTGAATTTCCCACTGATAACCAGGTATCCCAATCGCGCCGACTTTATGAATGTTCTCTATGCCAAGATGCACACAACCCGGTCCAATGGACTCACTCAGACCGTAATTTGTATCGTACAGATGGTTCGGAAAATAGTTTTTCCAGCGGCGAATCAGACTGGGCGGTACCGGCTGGGCCCCGATATGCATCAGCCGCCATTGGGAGAGTTCATAATCCTCCAGCTTGACTTTACCGCTCTCAATCGCATCCAGGATATCCTGGGCCCACGGAACGAGAAGCCAGGCAATGGTGATTTTTTCCTCACTGATCGTCTTCAGAATCCACTCCGGTTTGACGCCGCGCAGCAGGACAGCTTTGCTGCTTGAGAGTAGGCTGCCGAACCAGTGCATTTTGGCGCCGGTGTGATAAAGCGGCGGTATGCACACGAAATTGTCGTCACGGGTCTGTCCATGATGCTTTTGTTCCGTATAACAGGCCGACATTAAGCTCCGGTGCGTATGCAGGATTGCTTTCGGGAAACCGGTCGTCCCGGAAGAAAAGTAGACGGCCGCATCATCATCGTCAGACAGCATAACTTCCGGTGCTTCCGAGGAACTGTTCGCTGCCAGCCGGTCGTAATTCTCCGCAAAAGACGGACGGTTTTCACCCGCAAATAAAAGCGTTCTGACTTCAGGGATTTGATCGTAAATCGTTTCCACACGGCCAATAAATTCCGGTCCGAAGATCAACGCAATTGTATCGGACAATTCCAGGCAGTATTTGATTTCTTCAGCCGTGTAACGAAAATTCAAGGGAACTGCAACGGCGCCGGATTTTAAGATACCGAAGTAAATCGGCAGCCATTCCAGGCAATTCATTAATAGAATTGCAACTTTATCGCCTTTCTTGATGCCTCTTTTCAGCAGCAGATTCGCCATGCGGTTCGCTTTCTCGTCAAAGACCCGCCAGGTCATTTCCAGCCGGTATTCCCCTGCCGGATTATTTTCGATCAGTTCATACTCTCTCCAGGTGATGTTATGGCTTTCCTGAAGATCCAGATTAATCTCGGTCAGACATTTCTCCTGGCCGTACAACGCTGCGTTGCGTGCCAGCAATTCAGTAATGGGCATTGTTCAATCTCCTCCCGTTCTACCATGACAACATTTGTTTGTGATGAAACAAATTGACTATATAAAACTTTTTCATTGACGGACCATTCAATATAGACCAACAAACCAATAAGCCTGCCCTTTGGAGAAAGACAAGCTTTGAAATTGCAAAATAACATATTTAAGTATAATTCTTTTTTGGCATAATCGTCAACGACATTACAGTATATTATTACCCATTCGATTATCTTGACCTAATATTAAATTAACGTGACGTAATCTAACCGCGCCCAAGCGGAACACGGATGTGCAGTGCGGCTTTTTGCGCCAAGGAGGGCGCAATAGCCGAAGAGCGGTTAGATTACGTCACGTTTACATGCAATAAAACAAAGTAATTTTTTATTTTATATAGCTGTTATCCTTTAGAAGGACGTCATGTGAACCGCCTTCCACGATGCTTGTTGCGGATACGAGCGTAAGTTTGGCGTTTTTGTGCAGTTCGGGTATCGTCAGAACCCCACAGTTGCTCATGGTTGAACGGACTTTGTTCAGGCTTAGGGTTACGTTGTCTTTTAAACTGCCGGCGTATGGCACATAGGAGTCAACGCCTTCTTCAAAAGAAAGCTTGCCGTCACCGCCGAGATCGTAGCGCTGCCAGTTCCTGGCACGGTTAGAGCCTTCTCCCCAGTATTCCTTCATGTAGCTGCCATTGATATTGACTTTGTTCGTCGGGCTCTCATCAAAACGTGAAAAATACCGGCCAAGCATGATAAAATCGGCACCCATCGCCAGAGCCAGCGTAATATGATAATCGTGGACGATACCGCCATCCGAGCAGACGGGAATATAAATTCCGGTTTCCTTAAAATATTCATCACGCGCATTGGCAACTTCAATCAACGCGGTAGCCTGTCCGCGGCCTATCCCTTTTTGTTCGCGGGTAATACAGATCGATCCGCCGCCAATACCGACTTTGACAAAGTCAGCCCCTGCTTCGGCCAGGAATAAAAATCCCTCACGGTCCACGACATTCCCGGCACCCACCTTTACGGATTCGCCGTATTTTTTGCGGATAAAATCAATCGTCCTTTTTTGCCATTCCGAAAAGCCTTCGGAAGAATCAATGCAAAGAACATCCGCTCCGGCATTGACCAGCGCAGGCACCCGTTCTTCATAGTCCCTGGTATTAATCCCTGCTCCGACAATATACCGTTTGGAGGTGTCCAGAAGTTCCCTTTCGTATTCTTTATGGGAATCATAGTCTTTGCGGAAAACCAGATACTTAAGGTTTTGGTCTTTATCGATCAAAGGTAAAGCATTGAGCTTATGGTCCCAAATAATATCGTTGGCTTCACTCAGGGTGATCTGATCACTTCCGCAGATCAGATCCTCAAACTTTGTCATGAATTCTTTGACTTTCGTATCTTTGGACATTCTGCTGAC
>JAMPIU010000035.1 GCA_023667845.1 Dehalobacter sp.
TTACTTCGCTGCAGGTGGCGGAGTTGATGGTGCACCTTACCGCGGCGCCCTGCGGAGGACTGCATTTGCCCAGGGGAGTACAGACGTTTTCGCGGGTATCGCGCTCAAAACAGAAATCATAGACTTTGGGCACTTCGATACAGATGGTTTCACACGCCTGTGACAGGGCAGTAAATTGTTCGCTCATTAAAACAGCCTCCATATATATGGTTTTGTATGTAGAATATGTTAGGTATTACAGCATTGTTACATAATTTGGTAAGCAGTTGAATAAAAGGACGAGACCTTAAGCAAACCTGTTATGTTTTAAAAAAATTTTAAAAATGGTATTGACAGGAAAAATAGATAGTAATATTATGTTACTAACATAATGATAATAACACCAATATAATATCACGAAGAGGAGGTTTGTAATGAGCAAAGTTAATTTGACCAACAAGCAGGGGTTGAATGAAGAGCAGTTTTTGTCCAGCTATGATGTAAGCCAGTACGAGCGCCCTTCCTTAAGCGTCGATATGCTGGTGTTCACCATACGGGACGAAGAAAAGTCCAATTACCGCAAGCTGCCTGAAAAGGCCCTGCAGATTTTGCTGATTAGAAGGGCAGACCACCCCTACATAGGTCAATGGGCGCTTCCGGGAGGCTTTGTGAAAGCGGACGAAGACCTGGAGGAAGCTGTGCGGCGCGAGTTGAAAGGAGAAACCGGCGTTGACAATATTTACATGGAGCAGCTCTATACCTGGGGAGAAGTGAACAGAGATCCGCGCACCCGGGTGGTCAGTGTTTCATATATGTCCCTGGTGGACAGCTCCAAGCTGGAACTTCAGGCCAGCGATGATGCTGCTGAAGTCAGGTGGTTTACCGTACATTGCAAGCTGTTCCAGGAGAAAAAGAGCCATAGCGAACGGGGATATATTCTGGAACAATGGTTCGAGCTCACTCTTAACCACGAAGATGAAAACCTGACTGCTATTGTGAAGATCATAAAGAGGGTGGAAGGAAGAGTTTCAAAAATAGAAAGATCGGTAGTGGAGTCTCAGGGCATTGCCTTTGACCACGCCAAAATAATTCATTATGGTATTGAACGGCTGCGCAACAAGATTGAGTACACTGACATTGCCTTTAACCTGATGCCCGAGTTGTTTACGCTAACCGAACTGCAGCAGGTTTATGAGATCATCCTGGACAGTGAAATGTTGAAAGCCAATTTCCGGAGGAAGATCGCCGGTCAGGTGCTGGAAACCAACCAGTATACCAAGGACGCGGGCCACCGGCCCTCCAAGTTGTTCCGCTTTAATCCCGAACGAGTCTAAGGATGCATTTATAAGTATAATCCATTTTCAAAAATGAGAGGAGTGTTAGCGATGTTGGGTTTGCGTTTTATCAAGTTTCAACCGGCCGAATATGTGTTGAAGTACCGGAATGGCAGGATTGTTAAGGAAGGAGCCGGACTGTCTTTTTACTACTATGCGCCGGCTACCTCACTGGTCGTGGTCCCTGTCGGCAGCGTTGACGCGCCCTTTATCTTCGAGGAGTTGACATCGGATTTTCAGACGGTGATAGTTCAGGGGCAAGTGACTTTCAGGATTGTGGATTATAAAAAGATAGCCGGGCTGCTCAACTATACCCTGAATGCCACGGGAAAAGGCTATGTATCCGAAGATCCCCAAAAACTTCCCCAAAGAATTATCAATATCGTTAAGGTTTTAGGCAAGAAAAACCTGGAAAGCCTGCCTCTGGTGGCAGCGGTAAAATCCAGTGAAATGCTTGCCCACAACGTTCTGGCCGAGTTGAAAGAAAATGAGGAGACTCAATTGCTGGGGATCGAAATCCTGGGGCTGTCCATCCTGGCGGTCCAACCCAACAAGGAAACCGCCCGGGCGTTAGAGGCCGAGGTCCGGGAGCAGATTCTCAAGAAGGCGGATGATGCCTTGTATGAAAGGCGCAATGCTTCTATTGAACAGGAAAGACGGATCAAGGAAAACGAGTTTAATACTGAAATAGCCGTGGAAAACAAGAAAAGACAGGTACGGGAGACCCAGTTGGAGGCGGAAAGGGCCGTACAGATAAAGCAGAACCAGCTAAAAGAAGAGCAGATGGCTTCTGATATCTCCCTGGAGGAAAAGAAGAAAGACCTGATCGAAATTGCGGTGGAAAACAGCAAAGCGGAAGCCGATGCCAAAGCCTATGAACTTTCAGCGGTGATGAAAGCTCTGGAAGAGATTAAGCCCCAGGTGATACAATCCCTGGCCAGCATGGGCATGAATCCCGGACAGTTGATAGCCATGGCTTTCCAGGGGTTGGCGGAAAAAGCTGAAAAAATCGGGCAGCTGAATATTACCCCCGATCTGATGCAGGAAATTATGAAAGGCTCATACGCTTATGAACAGGCTTAGCGAGAATAAGATTATTCTGGTAAAAAGGAAAAGCCGCCTGGAGGAATTGATTGCCCGTTACAATACCATGGAGCAGGCCAGGTTCTATATCGAGCACATGGGTGCTGATTTCAGCGATTATGTTCTTGAAGACGAGACTTATAAACAAGCGATTCTCCAGGCTTGCAGCACCCTGGGGTCCCTGGGCCGGGTGCAGATGCTTGACCGGGAATACGTACCCAACTTCATTTTTGGCCAGGAGGATATTGTGGTTGTGGTGGGACAAGACGGTTTGGTGGCAAACACCCTGAAATATTTGACAGTTCAGCTTTTGATCGGGGTTAACCCGGACCCGGCGCGCTGGGATGGAGTACTGCTGCCCTTTAAGGTTTCCGACCTGGGGCAGCTCATCCCGGAGGTGCTGAGATGTAAGAGGCCGGTGAAAGAGGTGACCATGGCCAAAGCTTCCCTGAATGACGGGCAGGAGATCCATGCGGTGAACGATCTATTCATCGGCCAGAAAACCCATGTTTCATCGCGTTATCATCTTCGCCTGGGTAAACAGGAGGAGTATCAATCATCCAGCGGTATCATCGTTTCCACCGGCCTTGGTTCCAGCGGGTGGTTGAAAAGCGTCCTGACCGGCGCGGCCAATATCGCCAGCCAGGCTTCTGGTATGAAGATCAGTGCTTCCCCGGAGAGGGAACTGGAGTGGGGAGCACGGCAATTGTATTTCTCTGTGCGGGAACCCTTTCCCAGTAAGATCTCCAAAACAAATTTGATATTTGGGAAAATCACCGTGGACAATCCCTTGAAGATACTTTCCCAGATGCCGGAAAATGGAGTGATTTTCAGTGACGGAATAGAGAGTGATTTTCTCCAGTTTAACTCGGGAATCGAAGCAAATATAAGTGTTTCTGAAAAGAAGGGGCATCTTGTGGTCTGATGGGCAGGCCAATGGTCAGGGGTTCTCTTGTGCTGGGATGGGTAATCCTGTAGATGTGGTAATTAGCAGAAGGGCGCCATGATATGCCCATGCGAGTTATTGCCTACAAAATAAACAAGCGTAGCGCCAGAACATACTTTGGCGCTATTACTTTATTAAAACATCATTTCAGTATTATATAATTTGAAAATCGTTAAATGGATTTAATCAGGTGTAATATTTATTATTTTATAAAATAGACAAATATCGACACATTTGGCTAAAAGTGACGTGTTAAAATTACAATATGATTTCTTAATAATAATTATAAGCGTCATAAAGAACATTTTGAAAAACTCGGGGGAGGTATGTAATTTTGAGAAAGGCACATATATTATTTTTGCTATTTGTAATTATTTTCACATTGGGAATACAGTTTTCTGCCCTGGCAAGTGACGATCCTCTGGATACCTGGAATCAGGTTAACTTTCAGACCGACGTGCTCGAAGCTGTAACTTACGGCAATGGGGCTTTCGTGGCGGTTGGGGGTGACAATATCCTGACCTCCCCTGACGGTTTCAACTGGACCATACGAGAATCACCTGTTGCAATTTTTCTCACAGGGATAGCCTACGGGAACGGAGCCTTTGTGGCGGTTGGACCTTACGGCACGATCCTGACTTCTCCGGACGGCATTAACTGGACGTTTCAGGATTCAGGGACTGACTATTGGCTCAATGAAATAACTTACGGTAACGGAGCATTCGTAGCAGTGGGTGGTGAATTGTATGGTCTTGGCGGAGGCACGATCCTGACCTCTCCGGACGGTATTAACTGGACTATACGGGAATCTGGTGCTTCCAGTCAACTCTTAGGGATAACTTGCGGCAATGGCTCCTTTGTGGCTGTAGGGATGGATGGAGTAATCCTGACCTCCCCGGATAGTATAAAGTGGTCAAGCAGTCCATCTGGTGTCGCAACCAGTTTGTTTGGTATAGCTTATGGCAGCGGCACTTTTGTTGCAGCGGGGGAGCATGGTATAATACTGACCTCTGTTGACGGATTGAACTGGACAGGCCAAAGGCAGGACATATCAATTTCATTCAAGGGAGTTAGCTTTTGCAACGATTCTTTTATAGCAGTGGGATATATACAATTTGACGATAAAGGTATAATAATGACCTCCCGTGATTGCATCAACTGGACCAGGCAAACTACAAACTCTGCGATAAGAATGGATAACTGGAAAGCCTACGAAAGCAGTATCATCAGCGCAGTTGCTTACGGCAGCGGCGCCTGCGTTGCAGTTGGCAGTCAGGACATGAAAGGCGGCATGATTTTTGCTTCCAAAGACGCATCAAAATGGGAAAGCATCATATCGGATACTAAATGCACATTAAATAATTCAACATATGGTAAAGGTATATTTGTGGCCACTGAGTTTGGAGACAAGATCCTGACCTCCCCTGACGGTGTGCGCTGGACCAGGCGTGTGACCGGAGCCGCAACCCACCTCTTCGGTATAGATTACTGCGGCGGTATTTTCGTAGCTACAGGAGATTTTGGCGTTCTCTTGACCTCTCCGGACGGCTTGAACTGGACAAATCAAACGACAGGAACTAAAAGTTATCTGCATGGGACAGCATATGGCAATGGTACTTTCGTGTCGGTAGGTAATAACGGCGTAATCCTCACTTCTGCTGACGGTACAGGTTGGGCCAGCCAGATATCCGGGACAACAAATCCCTTGGGTGATGTCATCTATGCTGAAAATAGCTTTGCGGCCGTTGGGAAAGGTACGGTACTGACTTCCCCGGACGGTTTTAACTGGACCAGCCGGGCAGCAGGCACAAAAGAATGGCTAACCGGAATAGCTTACGGCAACAGCGTATTTGTCGCTGTTGGTGAAAACGGCACAATTATTACCTCCCCGGATGGAACTAACTGGACAGTGCAAAAGACAGGCACTATTATGCACCTAAGCGAAGTTGCTTATGCCGGCGGTTACTTTGTGGTGGTGGGGGAAGCTGGTACGATCCTGACCTCACAGGATGGTGTGAACTGGACCAGCCGAAAATCAGGCGCTAATGAATTGCTAGGCGGGTTGTCTTACGGGAAAGACGCATTCATAGCTTATGGGTATGGAGGTCTGACCATCCGCTCCGGGAAAATAAGCGGCGGTGATATGCAAACACCCGAAAATTCACCGGAAAAAGGCCAGGAGATCATTCTTTGGGTTGGTAAGAGTGATATGTTTGTAAATGGAGTATACGAAGAGATAGACCCGGGCAGGGGAACTGTGCCGGTTATTATTGAAGACAGAACGCTTATGCCTGTCCGGGCAGTTATTGAGAAATTAGGCGGAGGTGTTAGCTGGGATGAACCGGAAGAAAAGGTATCTATTCAGCTAAATGGCGATGTTATAGAGCTCTGGATTGGGAAGAATTCAACCCGGGTAAATGGTACTGAAAAATCGATGGATGTATCACCACAGATTATTAATGAAAGAACAATGCTGCCGTTAAGGTTCATATCAGAGAACCTGGGCTGCCAGGTTAATTGGGATGGTAATACACAAAAAATAATAATAAATCAGTTACCGTAAAAATGTTATACACATTAAGTAACAGGAGATAACCAAATTGTTGCAAATTACTTTTATACTTCCGCATCTGTTGTTAAGCTGGATATTATATGATTTTGTATTTAGATTCATTAAATACAAAAAGGCGAAACATAGGATAACGGAATGTTATGAACTTAAAATTAGATACTATTATCATGGTATTTTAAGAAAGGCGCTTAGAATCGCAGCTATTCTTTTAATACCTTTGCTTTTCCCGGGTTCATTTCAAACTGCCGGAGTTAACCTGCCTCTGGAAGTTCGTTTTGTTGTAGGTTTTGTAGTTGCCGGCTTAGTCCTTGTATTTATACCAGTAACAAAAGAGGGTAAATTATCTAAGAATTACTTTTTTATTCCAAGGACCATAAAAGAAAGGCGTACCTGGGTGATTTACAGTCTTTTTATTGGTACAGAGGAAGAGTTATGTAACCGTGCTTTTCTTTTTTTCTATCTCCATCATTACTTTCCCGATTTATCTTTAGGTTTGATCCTGGTAATCACTTCAGTGTTTTTTGGCATTGCTCATTTATACCAGGGTTTATTGGGAGTCGTGTTTACATCTTATTTTGGCGCGGTCATGGGATTGCTGTATATAATTACAGGCAGTATAATTCCGTCTATTACAGTTCATGCTTTGTGGAATATTAATCTTTTAAATTTCTGGGAAAAAGCAACCAATGAGATGGATAATAAAGATCATACTGCCTAAGAGAGATTTCGGAAGCAAAGGGACGTTCTTGTTTACTTTTTGGATATAGTGCAACTTCCCATTGGTACAATAAAAAGCATAAGCAAACGATCCGAATATACGGGTTGGCTGCTTGTGCTTATTTTCTATAAACTCTCTTTTGATATTAGCGTCCAGCAAGCCTGCAAGGTAATATCGCCTCGGACGGTGACGCCCTGATAACTGATTACGGCTTCCTTTACGGCAGCAGCCAGAGCAGTATAAATAAGAAGGCAGCCGCAGGGGCCGGCAACTACCGGGGAGATTTCAGTTATGAGCTGAATTTAATTTGAAATTACCCTGAGAGTTGTCAGGAGTGGAAAACATGAGATACAATGAGTTGAAACGGCGTCTGGACCGGTTAACCTATATCCGTCCCCTGAAATTTGGAGTGACAAAACTGCGGAGGAATAACAATGGGTAAACCATCTTTTGACCAGTTCGCGGACATGCTCGATCAAGCCGTAGACCGCATCCCGTCCCGTTTCCTCCGGGACTTGACCGGCGGTTTTAACTTGCGGAAGGGCAAAAAGCGTGAAGGCGAGTACTACATATTGGGTGAGTACATTGAAGACGGCATCGGCGGCTGTTTTATAATGTTTTATTATGGGTCTTTTGTGGAACTGCTGGAAGATGAATCTGAAGAGTGCTGGGAAGCTGAGATTGTAGATACGGTGCTGCATGAAATGCAGCATCACCTGGAGTCGCTGGCCGGCTGTGACGATTTGGCACGAAAGGAAATGGAGGAACTGGCAAAAGCCCTT
>JAMPIU010000036.1 GCA_023667845.1 Dehalobacter sp.
AACCGTAGATATACCACTTTCCAATAAGATCGGTACTGAATTCTGACCTCTCACATGATAGTAGAATCAGTGATGTGATAACCAAAATAGTTTTTAGTGTTCTCATCAGATCAAGGATTATTAATTTGTAACCTAATATGCCTGCTAACGTTCGGCGGTATGTGCAGTTGGCGCAGAGTCGCGGTGGCGCGTGTTTTTGCACTCGTGGTGCGATGCAGGATTATGATGTTGTTTTGTTTATTGTCGCGTTGGCAAAAACCGTGACACCAGGAGGGAGTCCCCGGCGGGAGCCGGGGCGGCCTGCACCGCCATTGAAGCTCTTTAATTTTGACCAGAAGATTCTCGCGGTGCAGAAGCCAATTGCATATACCGACCTGTTAGCCACAGTCTATTTTGATATTTTATTAAAATCATCTATTATCCATGAGTAGAGGTTTCCATCACATTTTATCATGGGTTTACATTCGATTGGAAAAATTTCAGATTTTATAAGGCCTAATCTGTTCATTTCCTTGATTGTTTGGTCTTTTTCAATAGAAGAATCCAAATACAGAACCATCTGGCTGTTTGGTGTGAAAATCACCGGTTGAATATAATCTATACCACTTGTGTCTTGAGGGGAGCAAAAACCAAGTAACTCAGTCCGGCAATTAAGCTTGAAGTATGATTGAACTATGTATCGAATACCTTCATGATCAGAAATCTCTTTCTTAGAACTGGGTTGTACATATTCCCTGTTATCGATCATCCTAAGTTCCCAGACAGGATGTTTAATAATATCTTCTTGAGTCAGTTCAGTTAAAAGTTTCATTTACAAGTTGTTTTCAGATTGTGGCTAACGGCAGGCGGTAGGTGGTGTTGCTGCAGTGTCGCGGTGGCGCGTGTTTTTGCACTCGTGGTGCGATACAGGGTTATGATAGTTATTAATTAATTCTCGCGTTGGCAAAAACCGTGACACCAGCGGGGGTCCCCGGCGGCAGCCGGGGCAGGCCGTACCGCCGGCCACTTAACAGTCCTCTTTAGCCAGAAAGTTCTCGCGGTACGGAGCAGCAATGACACCTACCGACCTGTTAGGGATAGTAGCGGCCTTTTTTGATTTGGACGAAAAGGATCTCACTTGAGTACAGTTGAACAGGTTTCCTTGTTTACGCAACTAGCCGCTACTTATCCGCTGAAGCGGAGGAGTACAGCTGAGTTGGGGTGCTTCGCGAGTCGTGCTAGACTGGTTCTTAATGTTCTTTGTTTTGATAATAAGCTAGGTTACGGCGCGAAGGGAGACTGTTTGAAGCGAGAGGAGATGCTTGCCCCCCTTTAATGTGATTTGAGCAGTTAACCCATTGAATATTATGTAGGCCGCTATTGACCCTAACGGCAGGCGGTAGGTGGTGTTGCTGCAGAGTCGCGGTGGCGCGTGTTTTTGCACTCGTGGTGCGGTGCAGGGATATGATGTTTATTACTTTATTCTCGCGTTGGCAAAAACCGTG
>JAMPIU010000037.1 GCA_023667845.1 Dehalobacter sp.
CAGCCCCGGCCAAACGGTTCCGGGCGTCGTAGGTGAAAGCCGCCATTTGTCCGCCCAGGGGTCCCTGGGTCATGTTGCCGTCGGTATCATATGCAACTGGCTGGTTGTTGTACGTGGCAATCGCAGGGTGCACTATGGGGTCGAAAACCGTGCAGGTTAAAGGAGCGAGGTCGCATGGCTTCCCCGCTCCGGCTCACACCGCCCCGCAATGCGGGTCGGAGAGCAATTCCTTTCGGGTCATAAACTCTGGATATCCGCATTTTTCAAGGAACATATAGGGGTCATGAATGACCCCTATGGCTCATCAATTCCAAGCTCAGAGGGCGATGCGACCCTAACACCCTTTAGATTATTTTCTTCAATTATTTTTTTTACTTTTTCAGTAATCAAAACATACTTATAGTATTCAATAATTGTGAAGAAATCACTTCCGTCCCAACGGGTTTCGTCAACAATAATCCCTACACCTTTCTTTATCGGTGAATAGACCGTGCTTCCACAGTATTCACAATGCTCTTTAACATATATGCCAGAATCGGGATGTGCTTTTCCAGCACTTGCGGTTACAACAAGCTCCCAGAGATTGAAGCCAAGCTTCTTATTGCATATCTTAACAGGGTGTAGTTCGTACCCCGTTAGGTTTTGTTCCTTAAAAATTGCTACAACTCGGTCGGTAATTAGCCAATCACTGTATACCGTTGCAACAAAATCCCCCATTTTAGGCTTCTTAATATCAATCCAAAGGTTAACATTTATATCCCGTTCTCCTCGTTGATGCCCAGGAAATTTGGGGCACTTGACGCCAATAAATGGGTCGAAAGCATCATCGTCACTATACCAAACGTTTGGATATCTATCATCTTTTCTTAGTACATAGAACATACTAGACCTCCTATTTTAATCCAAAATCTTTTTGCATTTTATCTAATTGATTAAGAATTTGATTTTGTCTGGCATCTGGATATTTTTCGAAGAAATCATCCCATTGCTTATTCCAGCTATCTTTTCCTGTGTGCAATCCGTCAGGCTTCAGTATATGGTCGGTTTTGTCCATAGGAATCTTATAATTTTCAATATCCAGCCCGGCTTTTTCAAATTGTTTTTTAAACTGCTGCGGCAATTGGTGGTGTTGGTGGATAACTCCCGTCTTACCCGCGCCCTCAACAGCACTGGAAACCTTTAATGCGGTTTTCCCATTTTTAACTACCTTGACTACATTGCCGGCAGGCACCACTCCTACTACAGACCAGAAACGGGACTCATCTCTACCGGTTATTAAGTCCTTTCCGGTGAAAACCTGAACGAAGCTCTTAACGTTACTGACCCCAGGCACAATATCAGCGACCAGAGAGGCTGCATCCCTTGTCCCAAAACTATCTTCATCTGCGCACAGCCCAAATGGATCTATATAAGATACCGGTTGTCCATTGACATAAGCGTAGCGGTTCAGGCTTTGCCCGTTATCAATGTTTCCACCCAGGAC
>JAMPIU010000038.1 GCA_023667845.1 Dehalobacter sp.
TGCTTTTCTCCTACGGCTCTGACTGGGGCTCGGCAGGCCGCTGGTGGCTCGAACTCTTCACGCCGTTGCGCAAGCTGCGCCTTTGTCCAATGGAGAAGCTGCTGGAAACCCGAAAGGGGACGGTGGCAGAACAAGAAATTGTGCTTGACTGCGAAATGGATAAAAAATTCAAGCCGGGGTTGTATCGCCAAACCGAGCTTTTTTTATCTGGCAATGCCGGTGGGCTATGTACGTTCAGCGAACTAAAGGAGAGATATAATTATTTCTGCGATATAGCCGGTTATCCCAATAATGCTTAGTCTTTACAAAAGCAAACTGGTACCTGTACTGGTTCGTTTTGTAAGATCGGCCCCCATATTTGTTATAACAAGTATGGGGTTTCGTTTTTTATTCATTGCAATGCAAGTGCTCTCAATCTGGTTCATTTTTGGGTGGGTCGGGGGAAAGGTCAATGGGCATGTTTTGGATATCATTGGTTTGCCAGCAGTCTCATATGTTTATCTCTGCATTGGCGCGGCTGGATTTATTAGCGCAACTTTGTTCTCGTTGCTTTCTAAGATAAGTATTTTGAAAGCCACGTTCAAGTTCGAGAGAGTTGTAGTCGAACAAAGCCTAGTGAATGGCGTTATAGTGACTAAGGGGGACTTAAAGAGCATCGTAAAATTGATTATCTCTATCATGGATGTTGCTGTTCCTCTTGGGATGATACTTCTCGTA
This sequence comes from Dehalobacter sp., assembly GCA_023667845.1. Taxonomy (NCBI): domain Bacteria; kingdom Bacillati; phylum Bacillota; class Clostridia; order Eubacteriales; family Desulfitobacteriaceae; genus Dehalobacter; species Dehalobacter sp. The sequence goes on from JAMPIU010000038.1 coordinate 718, forward strand.
TCGGCATTGTGGTTATTTATAACCCCTTACAGTTTGTTGTTATTTGTTTTTTTTATATTAGTGGGGACGTGGTTTCTAAAAAAAGGTGTAGGCTTTTCTGCGAAACGGTATAGGGTTGTTTCGGCTCGAAACAAAATAAATAGTTATTTTGGTAGTGAGGAACATCTGGCGTTCTATAGGATACTGCTTTTGCCGAATTATATAACGCTTATTTCGGTGGTGATAGTCGCTGTGTCAATTGTAGTAAGTATAGTTGCTGCTAAGTTATACTTTGCCTCGCATGGAGGGCAGGTTGGATATATGGCGATACTTACTGGTGTCGCTTTTCTGCAAGTAAGGTCATTCGGTAATGTTGTATTAAGGGCCGGTGCATATAATAAGAGTCTTGCTGCTATCTATGATGTATTGATCGCAAAAAAGGCTAGGGGATGAGAATTATATTTCTATTGGGTTCGCTTAGTTCTATGGCGGCCAAGCAATTGCTTAGGTTAAATGGCGATAGAATTTATTATTTTTCAACTCATGAAGTTTCGCTACCTGGGGCTCAAGTTTCGTGTTACCAGTTGCCTAATCCACAAGTGGACTCTATGAAAGAAACAGATATCGTAGAAAGTTGCATCGAACGCAACATACTACGTCTAGCTTCGCTTGGTGATGATGCAGACCTAATGCGACGTGTCTTGCGTCTATCGGAGCTCCGCATTGAGGCTAGATCTTATCTGAATGCGGTTGCCTTTCTGCAGAAATCCTCGCTAGCGGAGAGGAAGGCCATCCGGTCAGTGACATTTGTATCGCATTATCTTTGTAGTGAAGATGCCACCCCAGCGCTTCAGATGAATATCTCCTGGTGTCATGCCCTTCACTCACGATTTTTTATTCTATTTCCAAGATTAAATTATATTTTTTCGATCATTCATATGCTAGAAGAACAGTTATTGCGCTGGCATAGATTACGTTTAAAATGAGCATAAAATATTTTATAGCTAGCAGGATGTCTATTTGCTCTTATAAAGAGCTATCCGACAAGTTTTCTTTTTTGAATTTAATTATGACAGAGGCTAGAGCATCTAGTGTTCGACAGAAATTAGTGAGTTTTTATCCTATTGTCGATCGCTGTTTGGAAAAGGGCCGAAGAGTAAATTTGGTAGTCTTTGTGGCTGAAAAGGACTTACAAGGCGCGCGAGTTATTTATACAGAATGTTTTTTGGATTATTTGCAGAACGAAAAGATTAATCTCATATTCGTTACGCCAGTTCAGGGGCTTATCGAAAAGCTCGCCTTGCTCAATAATGTCATTATAAATCTCTTTAAGCTGCGCGAACCATTCGCTGCTCGTTTGAACATTGCCTGTCTTGCGGCCCTTGCTCGGGCGCGCATAAAAATGTTCTACAGTGTATACGATGCGCTCCCATGCGATAATTGGTTGGGGCTCACTGGTGGAATAGAGCTTCCAGCGCTTAAGAATAGAGCTAAGTGGTCAGGAAAAAGAACTTTAATTAGCGCCCTGCAGTTTGGACAAGCGTCTATGGAGCAAAAGCACTTTGCGGGTTATAGCGTAAACAATCTGTTTGTCTACGATATACACAGCGAGGAAGTATTTAATCGTCTAAATCTTCATGTGGATAATTTGGTCATTGCAGGTTCCTCCGAGTTCGAGTACTACGCTAGTAGATTGCATAATATTAAGTTGGCTGATGAGGATAGATTGAATATTGTTTTCGTTGATCAGCCTGTTATGCAGCGTAGCGAATATAGTTTTTCTTTTTTAAAGTCATTTTTAAAAATTATAAATGCGATTAATGCGGATCCCAGGATAAATATTACTATAAAGCCTCACCCGCGCGGATCAGCTTTTGACGCAGGACAACTTACTGGTTTGCCGGTCGCCCACAATTGGAGCGATTGCCTTTCTAGAGCTCATATTGTTATTGGCTTTTTTTCGAATCTCTGCGATTTTGCGCTCTACTCTGGGAGAATTACTTTTTATGTCGGCAGCGAATCAATTCTCGATTATCAAAAAAAACAATGGATTACTGAGCGCGGCGGGTATATTACAAATGATCTTGAGTATTTGTTGCTGAAAATTATGCGCTTTAAAAACAGCTACGCTGAAATTGCTGCTCAGATAATAAATTCTGAAAAACAGGAATCGCAGCTTCCATCTAGTGTTATTTACAATAAAATGGTGGCTTGCAGTGAAGCCATCTGAGTCGGTTGAATGGATGAAGTGCTTCGAGTTGCGCGTTGATGAATTAAATAAACGTGTTTTCGGAATAGACTGTTGGCCAGTTATTAGAAATACTTTTCTTTCGATGGTCCATGCTAAGAGTAATAGCTATTTTCCTCGATTTCCGACGCGACGCCGTTCAATAACTAGTTTAATTATATCTTTAATTAAATTGTTTTTTTTAAAAAAAGCGGACACCTTTATTCTTAGTGATGGTAAGTTTTGCGAGGAAGTTAATGGAAGACTATATCTAAAAGATTCATATGCTCTAGCTGAAAGGGAGAAGCTTAACCGGCGATCTGTTATGATTGCATTACAGGGGATTAATGTTAATTATAATATTGTAGATAGGGAGCGGTGCGTATCAATTTATCCAATATTACTTGTTTCAGCATTTGTTTCAAGGTTTTATTTTTTGTCTAATATGATTCCTGGCTTGTCAGGCTATCTTCGTGCTTTATTAGATGAGCTATATAAGACGCCATTTTTCCCTGATGCGCAGATTGATTCTGCTGCAGTATTAAGGCAGCTACGCAAAAATATAGTGTTTTCTATAGTTGCCGCGAAGTTATTTTCTTGCATCTTAAAGAAGACTGGATGCACTAAGGCGTATGTTGTCTGTTATTACTCTATTCTCGGTATGTCTCTATGTGCAGCCTGTCATCGTTTGGGCATACCTATCGCGGATGTTCAGCATGGTGTATCTGGGAGGAATATGCGCGCGTACGCGGGCTGGATGAAGTGCCCGGTTGATGGTTATACGACTTTACCCAGCCATTTTCTAGCATGGACGCATTTTGATAGCACTGCAATCAATGAGCACGCGCCATTTCGACATAATCTTCATCAAGCAAGTTGTGTCGGTTCTCTATGGCGATCTTATAGACTAGAGACCGGTCTAGCCGAAATTTGTCGAAGCGAGTGGGCCGATTTTATTCATAAAATTGCAAGTTACAGGAAGAGAATTACTATAACACTGCAATCTACCATTGTTCCGCCGATTGTAATGGAACTGATCGCTGGCGCTGGTGCCGATGATTGCTTTCTAATTAGAGCGCATCCTGATTTCGCTTGCGACTCAGCTGTTACACATCTGGCATGGCTTGGTGCTCATTTCAATAATGTTTTTGTCCTTGAGCCATCTCGAATGCCAATTGATCTATTAATGTCTGTCAGCGATGTCAATATTACCGGTTGGTCCGCTTCTGTATATGACGCTTATTTCGAGGGGGTTAGATCTATTGTCGTATCTGAGCTGGGGCGTGATTATTTTGAAGATTTTATCAGGGAAGGATTGGTGGTTTATGCTGAGAATTACTCGTGGTTGAAGAATCATGCATTTTCCTTAAGCCGATTCGCCTATGCAGTAGATTAGTCTAATCGCTGTATGGGGTGCGGTGAATTATTTTATGGATGATTTTTAGATGCTAAATATTTTATATGTTGGCGCACGCAAGGCGTTGCCGTTATTTATTAAACGTAAGATTGTGTTGTTTTCGCGAGGAGCCACAATTTTTTGCAATAAGTATCTTGGGTTAAAAGTTAAGTCAATCATGTCTCTTCATGAAAAATTTCTTGAATCCGTGCCTCAGGCAGGAGGGGCGTCTGTTAATGCGGGTCTGCTTATTCCTGTAAAGCACAATGAATTACGGTTTGCTGTAGATTTGATTGATGTTGAAGACCTTTTGGAGACGCAGGGTCTTAAGAGCTTGCTTTTCATTGAAAGTGCTGCGGCTAAATTTCATTATAAACAGTTGATAGAGTTTTCACTTACTAAGCAATGTTTCATTGTTTTTAGAGCAAAAAAAGACTATCTGGAGTTTATTGATAGTGCGGTATCAATGAGTGTTTTGCTGGATGATATATCCGGGAGGGTTCTCTATATCCCCACTATTGATCCGGCGCTCGATGAGTCGGTCTATCTTCAGGCGGACACCCTTTCTGCTAAGTTTATTGATTGTCTTGGGAGTGAGTTATCTAACACGCCGCAATATGAAAAATTTTCTCATTTTCTAAATTCATTGCAGGTTGGGGTGTCGGATAGATTGGTTGGGTGGGTAAGAAGCTATAACTTTATTTTGAATTTTGCTGAAACGCACGCCGTTGAAAAATTTTATATATTCGGAAATAGGTTGCTTGATAATAATCTGCTGGCATTCGCGGTTGGTTCTTCAAGGAAAATTCCGACCGCAATTGTTCGCTTTTGGTGTGGCAGAAGATTCAAGTCGCTCTCGCAAGTGGTGATGAGTGATATGGTTAGCCGTGATTGGATTCCCTCGGATAGATTTACGACTACGAAATATCATATTTCTGACTGCTGTGAGAAGGGAGATAATATTTTTATTTTCTTTGGGAATTTGCGAGATCCAATGTATAAAGGGACGCTGCTGCCAGTCCTTCAGCAGTTCGTACGTAAAACAAACGAAAAAATTCTTGTATTGTTGCCCTATGCTGATGTATTGGATGACGATAATAAGCGCTACACTTATATTTTGCCGTCAGTTGAGAAAGATGATGCTTCAGGGATGGCTGAGTTCAATAAGTATTTTGATCTTGCTTTAGATGCTTTTTTATCTTCACCTCTTTTGGAGGGTACAAGCAGTGGATTGCTTGCCTTGTACGCTGCCTTAAATTCAAGAAAGTCTCTTCATCGACTTTTTAGAGATTCTTATGGTCTTATGCGGGAAATTGATAGGACGCTATTGGTGGCGAACGTATCGGCTCTTATCTCAAATCCCGGACGCCTGTGGCCATCCCAATTTACTGTGGGTTATTTGAAATCTGTTGCATCATTCGATATACAGAGTGGGACGTTTTCTCGTTCTGGTCGCTATAAAAAACCTGGCTCCACTTATGTTCTTGCTGTGGACGATTTCTCTAGAGCTGTTTATGTGGATTATTTGGGGGTCAACGATTCTAATGTAGAGGTGGTTGGGGCCCCTAGGATTGATGCTCGATTATCTGCGATCAGAGCTTTTACAAAAGAGCAAAGTCGTGAAGCTATAGCTATCTGTGATACGACTTATAATATATTGTGTTTGGCGACTCAGCCTTATGATATTGACTTGATGAGTTCAATGGTAAGAGTGGCCTGTGATTTTTTAGAGTCACATGATGATTGGTTTCTTTTGATCAGCATGCATCCAAACGAAAATGATGCTTTTGCGAATGCTTATTCCGCTGTGTTGCGGAACCTTGATTGCTCGCAACGGGCAGTCATTTCGCGTGGTAACATTTATCATAATCTTAATGCTTCTGATGCGGTTATTACCTATTTTAGTACCGCTGGTTTAGAGGCGTTTTGCCTCGATAAGCCTGTGCTGGCATATAGACCAAAAGATTATTCGACGGTCCCTTTTGATTTGTGTGAGCTAGGTGTTGCGAGGCCTTTTGTTGGTCGGGATGATTTAAATTATTTATTGAATTCCTCAAGCGAGAGGGGGAGTGGGTCACAAGGATTAATGCGTCTAAAAGATGGCCGCTCAGTCGAAAGAATATGCGATTTCATCTTGGGCAGAGTGGCTGAAAAAAAATTACTTGAATAGACTTTTCTCTACATTTATGAGGCGGGTATGGAGGGTAATTCATATCATATGAAGAGAGGCTTCGATTTCGTGGTTTCTTTTTTGTTAATGCTATTGTTTGCTCCGATTTTTTTGATTTTGTATTTGTTGGTATTGCAAGATCTTGGGCGCCCTGCGCTCTTTAATCAGCAGCGACCTGGCTACAAAGGGCGCAAATTTACAGTGTATAAATTTCGAACCATGTATGAGATGGAGCCTGATGGTTTGCTCGGTATCGGCGATGCGGAGCGAATGACACGCGTAGGCCGCTTTTTGCGTAGTACCAGTCTCGATGAGCTACCCCAGCTGCTGAATGTGCTAAAGGGTGAGATGAGTCTTGTCGGGCCACGCCCTTTACTGATGGATTATTTGCCCTTGTATAACAAACGACAAATGCGCCGGCATGATGTCCTGCCTGGCATCACGGGCTGGGCGCAGGTAAATGGGCGCAACAATCTGAGTTGGCAGGAGAAATTCGAGTTCGATATCTGGTACGTTGAAAACAGATCGTTCTTACTGGATATGAAAATCCTGTGGCTGACGGTCGTTAAAGTGTTCAAGAGGGAAGGTGTCTCTTCTCAAGGACATGCGACCTCGGTGCGGTTCGAGGGCAACGATAAGTGAAAAGGCTTGCGATTTTTGGTGCTAGCGGGCATGGCAGGGTCGTCGCCGACATAGCCGAGTGCTGCGGTTGGGAGGTGTTTTTTTTCGACGATGCTGAGCCAATGGACGGCGCGACCCTAGGCTTGCCTTATTGCGGGACGTTCG
>JAMPIU010000039.1 GCA_023667845.1 Dehalobacter sp.
CAGCAGAACGTTATCAATAAATTCCAGCAGGATCAGCCCTTTTTGATCCAACGCCGTTATTTCAATATTCCGGCCAAATGTCCGAATCTCGATCGGAGGATTAATAAATCCGATGTCCCAGCGGGTGTACCTGCCCGGATATTCAAAGCTGCTGCAAAAGTAGGCACCCCGAACATCATTCAGCTCCGTAATGATTTTTTCACGATAGGACTTATCAACTTCTTCCGTTACGGAATGAATCAAAAGCCCTCCGCTGGTGTAATACGATTTGATTGAAGTATTCATATTGCTTAGCCTCCCCCAAGTTTGCTATAGAATACCGCTCTTTGCCATCCCTGGTAAAAGCGATGCGCCAAATCTATCCTTTGGATACCCGGTTAACATGGTACCTCGCTAATGCGTGGTCTCCGTTCGGCATCAAGTCTTCCGTGAATATAAAAAGCCCCTTATCCCTAGAAAGGGACAAGAGGCTATATCTCCTGCGGTACCACCCAAATTGGTATATTACTATACCCGCTCAATCATGTACAAACATACACGTCCTGATGATAACGGGTAGGATTCCCGACGACGCCTACTATCGATGATTTCGGGTCGTACTCATGAGGCCATTCGTCATAAACTTCCCTGCCGCAATCACACCAGCCTGCGACTCTCTGTAATTTTCCGTTCATGGTTACTATTCTCAATCTTCGCTTTAAAGCTATGCAGTTATTGTAAATCATTATATACAAATGCTTTTTATTTAGCAAGTGAATTCACGAAAATTATTTTGAAACATCCGGTTATGCCGGTCATATACATAGTATTAGATGATACCAGCTATCATTATTTCATTACTTAAGGAGTGAATAGCTTTGTGCGGAATTACAGGCTGGCTGGATTGGACGCAGGATCTGTCCGAATCCGGCCCTGTCATTGACAAAATGGTTGAAACCCTTACTCCCCGCGGTCCTGATGCTCGGGGAAAATGGCTTTATCCCGAAATTGCTTTGGGCCACAGCAGGCTGGCGGTTGTAGATATTGAAGGAGGAAAGCAACCCATGACCCGCTGGCGCGGCGGCTGGGCCTATACGATTACTTATAACGGAGAATTGTATAACACCGAAGAAATCCGCCAGGCTCTCTCAGTGAAAGGATATTCCTTCCAAGGGCATTCTGATACGGAAGTCCTGCTTCTGGCTTATCTGGAATGGGGCGTGGATTGCGTTCAGAAGCTCAATGGCATTTTCGCGTTTGGGATCTGGGACTGCCGGGAAAAATCTCTCTTTCTGGCCCGGGATAGAATGGGCGTTAAACCGCTGTTTTATTATCACAAATACCCGTCGTTCATTTTTGCTTCAGAAATGAAAGCGCTGCTTGCCCATCCGGATATCCCTGCGGTCATTGACCGTGAAGGCCTCGCCGAACTTTTTATGATTGCCCCGGCCAGGACTCCGGGTTTTGGTGTTATTAAAAACATTTGTGAACTAAAACCCGGATACGCCATGCTTGTTAAGTATGAGGGGATAAGACAGTGGCCGTACTGGCAGCTTGAGAACAAACCTCATACAGACGATATCCGAACAACGGTTGATCATGTTCGCGAGCTGGTCATCGATGCCATTTCCCGTCAGCTTGTCTCCGATGTTCCGCTCGGGACTTTATTGTCCGGAGGTCTGGATTCCAGTATCATAACGGCTATCGCTGCCAAGAAGTACCAGGCTGAAGGGAAAATCCTCCCCACGTTCTCTATTGACTACATTGCCAACGACAAATATTTTCAAGCAAATGACTATCAGCCTGATCCGGATGCTCCATGGGTGCGTAAAATGGCCAATTGCTTCAACACCGACCATCATAATCAGTTTCTGGATACTGCAGAACTGGTGGAAGCATTGACCGACGCTGCCGCAGCCAGAGACCTGCCTGGTATGGCCGATGTTGATTCTTCCCTGCTGCTGTTCAGCCGGAAAATCAAAGAGTCGGTGACGGTCGGACTTTCCGGGGAATGCGCAGATGAAGTTTTTGGCGGATATCCGTGGTTTCACCGGGATGATCTTAAAAATGCAGATACCTTTCCGTGGTCAACGGACCTTCAAACCCGCCTCCAGATCCTATCTCCGGAAATTCTCCAGATCATCGCACCTTTAGATTATGTAAGAGAGCGCTACCGGGAAGCCGTTTCAGAAGTTCCCGTTTCGGGGACCGCAAACGCCAAAGCAGATAACGATAAACGAATCAGTTACCTGACTTTGACCAGGTTCATGCCCACCTTGCTTGACCGCAAAGACAGAATGACGATGGCTTCCGGTCTGGAAGTCCGCGTGCCTTTCTGTGATCACCGGATTGTAGAATATGTCTGGAATATTCCTTGGGAAATGAAGTACTGGCAAAATCGTGAAAAAGGCCTTTTGCGAACCGCCCTGGAAGGCATCCTTCCTGAAGATGTTCTATGGCGGCGCAAAAGCCCTTACCCCAAAACCCACCATCCGCAATTCCTGGAAATGGTCACGAGTAGACTTCGTACCGTTCTGGAAGACTCTGCCTCACCGCTGTATGATTTGGTGAATAAAAAACAGCTTCTGGAGTTAATGGCCAATCCGTCATCCGATGCCAATCGACCATGGTTCGGTCAGCTGATGGACACACCCAGACTTTTTGCCTTTCTGCTGCAGATGGATTTCTGGTTCAAAAAATATAAGATCAGGATCATCTGATCTTTAGAGGAAATTATACAGGCGGTTACATCGAAGAGGCCAATAATGCCTAAAAGTAGCGCTTTTTCTATTCAGAATTCGCCAAGATTCGGATCCTGAATTCCCAACATGACGGCTTAAGAAGAAAGCTTATCACACTATCCTGCATCTCTTAAAATACTAACGTAACGTAATCCAATCGCGCCCAAGCGGAACAAGGATGTGGAGCGCGGCTGTTAGCGCCAGGAGGGCGCTATCTGCCGAAGAGCGGTTGGATTACGTTACGAAAACATGCATATCGTTATCTGAGCTGCAAATAATATCATCAAAAGAGAAACTGCCCCGCGGAGAGCATTTGCTTTATTCCTCTCCGGAGGCAGTTTGACTTTTTCGGACAAATTCAATCACTTTTTCATCATCCTCTTCACCAATGACATTCGTAAGCAGGAAGTCAAGACCAGGCAGTGAGGTCTTGGTCCTTGCCTCACCGGTCTGCAGCAATTCTTCCACGCGTACGAGGTCGAAATCCACCTCGGGTCTGGGATTTCCCCTGCTCTGAGGAATACCGTTCATTAACGGCCGCATGACTGTTTCATCCGCAGCAGCAATCGTGCTGTAGCCTAGCTCCTCCATGGCCACCTCATTCATCACCGGGCTTTGACCGGCGCTCTTATCAAGCCGCAGAACGTTATTTTGCCTTGCCCAACCGTCCTGAGGATTTCTGGACTCATTGTTTTGGACAATCGCAGTTTTCAGGGCATTTTTAACAAAAGCAGACCGTTCCTCCGGAGGGATCTGCGAAAGAACCCTCCAGAGCTCAAAATCTTCATTTTCAGAAATGTAAAGTACAAGATGACCTGTTGTTTTCATTATTCAACATTTACTTTCCTGGTAAGATTATTGACCAGGTTTGCGGCCATAATCCGGAAACCTGCTGCATTCCCAAACTGAGGATCGTCAATCAGAACCTTATTTTCCAGATTCAGATATTCGAAGATCATTTCCCCGACTTTACCGGCGACAAGGATTGTATGAATCCTGCCGGCCATCGGTTTCAGCGTCTTCATAATTTCTCTGGAAATATCGGCGGCCAGCTGGGCCAGCATCTTCTTCATGACAGGATTAAGGTCAATTGCTCCGTTATTCCACGGATATAATCCTTTATTCACTCTGAAAATTTTATCAAGTTCCTTGTCATCCGTCTCGATCGGGTTGGTATGGTCCATGGTCATTTCTTTGAGTTTTTCGGCTACGCCGGCATACGCCCATTGCAGCCCCTTCTCGATGCTGAATGAATTCGGTGGATCAAGCATAATGCCATCGTAAAATGTGGCAATATCCGTCGTTCTGAAACCGGGATCTATGACAACAACATAACCGCCGAAAAGCTTCGGATTGGTCGGTTTGCCGTCTTCAGTCAGTGTCTCCTTGATGAATACGCCGTAACTTTGAGGCAGCACTCTCGAACGGAGAATGTTCATACTGCGCGTTTGTCCCTTGAATGTGCCGGACAGAAAAGTCACAGAAAAAGAACCCTTTAATTCCGCCTCGTATTTGTCTTTCAGAGAGGCGTAGAATTTGACAGGAACCCCGGTTCCGAGATAGATGTTCGTCTTAGGATAAGGCTGGGCCAAAGCTAAGCCCACGATCAGCAAAGACATCGCTTCTTCATCCGTAGATTTATCTTCATCCCAGCAATAATGAGCTTCTTTGGGATTCAGACTCTCGGCCAGGCTTCCCATAAAATAATGCCGTTCTACGCCGCTGGAATTATTTCTGACAATGACATCAAGAGAAGCGATTTGTTTATCGAGATCCGATCCTTTTTCAAGCTCAGTTCTGCCCAAGGTTGAGAAAATTCTCTCATTACCATTACAGATGACTGCAGGAAATAATATCTTCGTATCGCCAATATCGAGCTTTATGGCGCCAAAACCAGGATCTGCACCAGCAACCAGTATGTCGTTTTCGAACACGTGCTTTCCTCCCTATTCTACAAAAAATATGAATTTCCAAAATAATTCTATCATTCTATTCATTGTATATCAAAACAAAGTTCTTGGGAAGATTTTAAACGCTCCATTTTCTTGATTTTTTTGGTAATCACATGGCATTTTCATCATAACTTTCAGAAAATCGAGAATAAATTGCCTGGACAAGGAAAAAATTAATAGAGATATGGACCGAAAGGAGCGCAAGCCATTGCTGATCGGTATTGTTCGAACGATTATCCTCTATTTGATTATTGTCCTCGTCTTAAGAGTCATGGGCAAAAGACAAATTGGTCAGCTCCAGCCTTTTGAGCTTGTTATTATTCTGATGATTTCCGAACTTGCCGTTATCCCGAGTCAGGATTCTGGTATTCCGCTGGTGGCGGGCTTATTTCCGGTCCTGATCCTGCTTCTGCTCGGTCTGGCCATTTCGGAGATCGCTTTAAAGAGTGAAAAAGCCCGCGGTATTATCTGCGGTACACCGACCATTCTGATCAATAAGGGGCAAATCCTTGAAGGAGAACTCAGAAAACTCCGCTACAACCTCAGTGATCTGCTTGAACAGCTCCGGTCGAAAAATCTGCCGAACATCGCCGATGTTGAATATGCGATTTTAGAAACCAACGGTCAGCTTAGTGTTATCCCCAAAATAGGCAAACGTCCGGTGAATACGCAGGATTTGAAGCTGCAGATAACAGCTGAAGGTCTGCCTTTAGCCTTGATCATGGACGGTAAGCTCCAGCAAAAGAATCTGGAGAAATCCGGTGTCAATATTCAATGGCTGAATAAGGAACTGACCAAAGCAAATGTTCCCGATATTAAGAAGGTGTTTTTTGCGAGCATCGACTCCCAGCGCAAGCTCTATATTCAGCAAAAAGCAGACCCAAACAAATAATCCCAAACAAATATTCTCTTTTGAAAAGGAGGAGACAGCATGCGTTCGACGCTCACCATTATCCTGGGTTTCGTGATTCTAATCGGATCGACCTTATGGGTTGCCGACAGGATCGATTCTACTTCCGGCGCTGTGCTGGATAATCTGAATCAGGTCGAGCTTCTGATCGCCTCTGAGAAATGGGACGAAGCCTCCTTAAAGATACAGCAAACTTATGACCATTGGACCAAACTGCACGATTGGTGGTCCATTTTTCTCAATCACAGTATCCTGAACAATATAGAAATCTCCTACAAACGCCTTTCCCAATACGTTAAGTACAAAGAAAAAAGCCATTCCATGGCTGAATTGAATACCCTGACTTTCCTGTTGCAGGAGGTCCCAAAATCAGAAACGCTGAAGTTAAATAACATTTTGTAAAAGTTAAGCAGGATCAGGCTTGTTCAAAACTGCGGGGCTGACAATATGAACTGGCGTAGCTTTTTCCGGAAGTATGTCCGGATCATCTCCATCAATGAATTATTTGCGCTTAGCGGACAGGTTGCCTACTACATCATCCTGTCCTTTTTCCCGTTTGTTATTTTTCTTCTGACCCTGGTCGGTTTTCTGAACATCAGCAATGCTGAGTTTTTCAGCAGTTTTAAGTTCCTGCTGCCTGCAGAAACCGTCCAAATGGTTGAAACCATTGTCAATGAGGTCTTCGGCGTCCGCAGCAGCCCTGCTTTGCTTATCGTAAGCATGCTTGGGGCTCTGTGGGCATCTTTGAATGGTATCAACGCCTTGATGAGAGGAGCCGGCAAAGCCTACGGTCTTCAGGAAACCTGGTCGTTTTTTCGTTTGAAACTTTCGGCTTTGCTTTTTTTTGTTATCGTTGCGCTGGCTGTCGTCGGTTCATTCCTGGTATTAATCTTCGGCCAAAAACTGGCCAATATTTTTGTCTATCTTTTAGGGCCGGACAACATCTTTCCACTCATTTGGCAGAACCTTCGCCTGCTTATCCAGTTTATTTTTCTGATTATGATCTTCATCCTGCTGAATATCATCGCAACCCACAACAAATATCCGATCCGCAGTTACTTTGCCGGTTCGTTATTTTCCGCAGGCGGATGGATCATTATTTCGATGGTTTTTGCCTATTACGTGAATCATTTCAACAGCTATACCCTGGCCTACGGAAGCATTGCGGGCATCATCCTTCTTTTGTTGTGGCTGTACTGGAGCTGTGTTATACTGCTGCTCGGCAGCGCGTTGAATGCTGTATTCATTGATAGGACTAATTAAGCCCGGAAAAATCCAGCGTTGCAAAATAATCGTCAATGGTTTCGGCTCTTCTGATCATCTCAACCCGGCCGTCAGGTTTCAGAAGAAGTTCTTTGGATCTGAGCTTGCCGTTATAATTGAATCCCATGGCATGTCCATGTGCGCCCGTATCGTGAATCACCACAAGATCCCCGATATCTATTTTGGGCAAAATCCTGTCTACCGCAAATTTATCGTTGTTCTCACAAAGCCCTCCGGTCACATCATACTGATGGTCCGGTATCAACTGTTCTTTCCCGACAACCGTGATATGATGATAAGCGCCGTAAATCCCCGGACGCATCAGATCAGCCATGCTGGCATCAAGTCCGATATAGTTCTTATAGATTTCTTTTTTATGAAGCGTTCTGGCAACCACATAACCGTAAGGTCCTGTAATCATCCGCCCGCACTCCATGGCTACCTTCAACGGGTCCAGTCCGGCCGGAACAAGCAGTTGTTCGTAAACCTGTTTGATCCGTTTCCCGACATATTCCAGATTTACAGGATCTTGACCCAGCCGGTACGGAATTCCGATCCCACCGCCAAGGTTAATGATTTCAATCCGGATACCGAGCTTTTCTTTCAGCTCCACCGCCAGTTCGAACATCATCCGGGCCGTCTCGACAAAAAACTCCGGATCAAGTTCATTGGAAATCACCATGGTATGAATACCGAATCTTTTGGCACCGAGACTTCTGACTTTGGCATACGCTTCAAAAAGCTGCTCTCTTGTCAGTCCGTATTTGGCATCTTCAGGTTTTCCGATAATCGTATTGCCCTCGCGCAGCGGACCGGGGTTATAGCGGAAAGAGATCATTTCAGGTATTCCGGCTTCTCTGTCCAGAAAATCGATATGGGTGATATCGTCCAGATTGATGATCGCTCCAAGGTCCCTGGCCTTGCAGAATTCGGCTGCCGGCGTATCATTGGAGGAGAATACAATGTTTTCCCCTTTCAACCCGGCCTTCTCGGCCAAAATAAGTTCTGGAAGAGAACTGCAGTCCGCGCCGGTGCCCTCTTCGGCTAAAATTTTTAAGATATACGGATTAGGCGTCGCCTTTACCGCAAAATATTCTTTAAAGCCTGGATTCCAGGCAAAGGCAGCCTGAAGCCTGCGTACGTTCTCCCGGATTGCTTTTTCATCATAAATATGAAAAGGCGTTCCATACTCCTGGGCAATTCTTTCAATTTCCTGACTGGAAAAAGGCAGTGATTTATTCGACATGGTCGCATCCTCCTCATTTCTCATACACTAAAAAGGTTTACGGACACTACCCGTAAACCTGAAAAATCCTATTTTACCGGCATATCAAACACCGGAATTTGAAAGGTTCCGAATAGCGCTTCATTCCGTTTCAGAATGACAGTTTTATACTCTTTCAGTATAAACCCAGCCGGACTCTTGGCCATCATCCGGCTTCGGCAGTGTTTCCTTTCTTTATTCGTCATCGACTGGCATCTCGGAATCATTACTCTTAAGCACTGCGCCTCTATCCCTAAATATTCAATTCGTTCAATTATTTTAGCATATACGACAAAAAAAGACAACTTTTCCGATCAGAACAATTGAGATTGTTTTACCACTCAACCAATATAGCACCTGAAGTAAGTCCTCCACCAAAGGCTACGAAAATAAGCAAGTCTCCTCTGCAGATTTTATTATTGCTGACAACTTCATCAAGTGCAATTGGAATAGTAGCCGACAATTTGGTTTGTGATCTAAATCCTCAGAATTCAAGGGATTAAAAAATATCCCAAACATTAGCTTTGGAATATTTTCAAACTGATTAGACATTTTCTGATCGTTCTTCCTCAAAATACGTTGAAGCTTCCTCTTCCTCTTCTTCTGCCGTATGCTCCAGCGGCGGAAGATCCTGAATAGATTTCAGGCCAAAGTGGATAAGAAAATCTTCAGTTGTCCCGTAAAGGATCGGGCGTCCCGGACCATCCTTCCGTCCCAAGTCTTTGACCAGTCCTCTTTCAACCAGCGTGGCCAGCGCCCGGTCGGATTGGACGCCGCGGATGAAATCAATTTCGCCGCGGGTAATCGGCTGCTTGTAAGCAATAATCGACAGGACTTCCAGCGCTGCATTCGACAGCACCTGAGAAGGCTGTTTGTATAAAACTTCGATATAACCGGCAAGTTCAGGCTTTGTTCCAAGCCGGAAACCCTGTTCCAGCTCGATAATCACCAGACCACTCGCGGGATCTTCATATCTGTCCTTTAGAACCTGCAGAAATTCAGGCACATGATCGACTGGTATCTCCAGTATCTCTGCAATCTTCGTCATGCTCAGCGGTTCCTTAGCCACAAAAAGTAAAGCTTCCAGGGCAGCAATCTCCGTATCCTGAAACAGCATCATCCCAATTCCTCATTTCGAAAGTCCCAAGCTTTTTCGGTTGGAACCAAAAATATTTCATTGGCCTCTTTGCTTTGCTCCGCCCTGACTTTTCCTTCTTTGAGCAGCTCAAGCAAGGCAATAAAGGCTACCACAATTTCTACTCTCGACCCGTATCTTAGAAGCTGACTGAACTTCAACCCTCTGGGATGCAGGATCATTCTGCGCATGATGTCGCTCGTCATCATCTCCACAGGGATTTCCTCGATCTGCACATACTGGATATCCTCACCTTTTTCAACCCGCTCCAGAACAGCTTGAAATGCCTTGAACAAATCCTCCATGACAATGCCCTGCAAAGGGTTCGGCGGCGGGATCCTGGAAAGGATCTCTTCCAGATCGATTTCCCGAAAATATCTGCTGCCCAGCGTTTCGTCCCTCGAGCTCAAAAACGCGGCAATACTTTTAAAAGCCCTGTAGGTGACAAGCCTTTCCACAAGGTCTTGTTTCATCTCTTCTTCCAGTAACAGCTCCTCTTCGGTCTTTTGCGGTTTTGGCAGCAGCTGCCGTGATTTCAGATACAACAAATGGGCCGCCAGTACCAAAAATTCCGAAGTCACTTCCATATCCAGCGCTTCTAATTTGCGGACAGTAGCGATGAATTGATCGGCAATAAGCGCGATAGGAATATCATAAATATCAACTTTGTGCTCCTGGATCAGATGAAGGAGTAAATCCAGAGGGCCTTGAAAATTGGGAATTTCAACATAAGGTTTATGTTTTAGCGCATCATCCATCAGATTCCCAGCGCTGACCGGACTTCCGCCATGGTTGCTGCAGCGGTGATTCCGGCTTTCTCGGCGCCCTCCTGCAGTACTTTTTCAACCTTGCCGTCTTCATCCCAGAATAGCCTTCTTTCCCGATAGGGGGCAAGCACTTTATCGATGTTTTCGGCCAGATACTTCTTACAGGCGACGCAGCCGATCTTGCCGGCGCAGCATTCTTCTTCAACCCGGTTCACATCCGGCGTATAAATATGATGAAACTTGGAAACCACACAGACTTCCGGATGTCCCGGGTCATCCTTGCGGAGGCGCTCGGGATCCGTGATCATCTGTCTGACCCTGATATTGATTTCTTCCGTTGAGGCTGTAAGCGAGATCGCGTTGTTATAGCTTTTGCTCATTTTTCGGCCGTCAACACCCGGCAGCAGCGGCACTTTGCCGATAAGGGCCTGCGGTTCGGGAAAAACGTTCCCATACAGGTAATTAAAGCGGCGTCCGACTTCCCGGCAAAGTTCGATATGCGGAATCTGGTCTTCTCCTACCGGGACGGCTTTGGCCTTGTAGACAAGAATATCCGCCGCCTGCAGTAAAGGATAACCGAGAAAACCATACGTATGCAGGTCTTTGCCTTCATTCCCGAGCTGCTGGAGCTGATCCTTATACGTCGGCACTCTTTCCAGCCACGAAATCGGCGTGAACATGGAGAACAAAAGGTGAAGTTCCGCATGTTCCTTGACCTGGGACTGAATGAACACCGCGCTCTTTTCGGGATCGATTCCGACACTCAGCCAGTCCAGGGCCATTTCTCTGATGAAAGCCTTAAGGTCAAGCTTATCTTCATAACCAGTGGTCAGCGCATGCCAGTCGACAATGCCAAAATAGCATTCATATTCATCCTGGAGCGCAGCCCAGCTCTGCAGAACGCTTAAATGTCCTATATGCAGCGAACCTGTCGGCCGCATACCGCTAAAAATTCTGTTTCTCAAAGTCATTTCTCCCTTCAGGATTTTACAATTCATAAAAATCTATGATCGAATGGTTTATTATCTACGCAATCAGCTCTGTCATTTTTTTCGAGCAGGATTTCGAGATACCTTTTTTCTTCATCCGGAGTCCGAATTTTTCCTTCGAGCCAGGCCAGCCGAATCTGTTTCAGGATGCGGCCGATTTCCGGTCCTTCCCTGACGCCTAATTGCCGCAGATCTTTTCCGGTTGTTTTCATCTGGATTCCATCGCGCAGCAAACGGTATTTTTTCAGAGAATCCGTATAGGCATCATCACTGCCAAGAATATTAAACAACAATAACGGAACTCCTGCAAGTAATTCATCAACGTTTTTCAGATCGGTAAGATCTTCCAGTTTTAAGGCTTGCTTCAGCCGCAGATATTCCAGCGTAATCTTTTTGAGCGATTTATGTAAGGCCAGTCTGTCCAAAACAGCGGAAATCTCTGTACTGTCCAGATTTTTCAGGCTGATGAGCCATCGTTCGGTCAATGACCTTTGCTCACCGACGGACTCCGCCTCCTCAAAGTTCCAGGCATAATCCGCTTTAAACCAGGCTTTGAAAACACCGGTCCGTATTAATTCGCGGCCCATGTACTGAAATTTGGCTTCCTTATAGATCAGGATCAGTTCTTCCGTAAAGCGGTCCGCGCTGATTTTGGCAAAAACGTCCTCTTTTAAGGCGATTGGTATCGCATCTGCCGTCAC
The DNA here is from genome assembly GCA_023667845.1 of Dehalobacter sp. Classification (NCBI taxonomy): domain Bacteria; kingdom Bacillati; phylum Bacillota; class Clostridia; order Eubacteriales; family Desulfitobacteriaceae; genus Dehalobacter; species Dehalobacter sp. The sequence goes on from JAMPIU010000039.1 coordinate 11,702, forward strand.
CTTGGCAAGCTTGAACGCATACCGAACTGCAAACTTTATGGCTCTGAGCATCCGGGTAGGATCGTCAATAAAGCTGAGGTTATGCAAGAAACGAATTTCCTTTTGCTGCAGGTCACGAAAACCGCCATAATAATCAATGATATCGCCAAAACTGTCTTCGTTCAAACATAAAGCCATGGCATTGATGGTGAAATCTCTCCGGAGCAAATCCTCTCTGAGGGTTGACTCCTCCACAACCGGCAAAGCTCCGGGAAAATCATAATCCTCCCGGCGGGTTGAAGCAATATCCAAATGTGTGCCGTTGCTGAAAATCAGACTGGCTGTACCAAAGGACGCATGCAAGACCAATTTGTCGCAAGCCAGTTTTTTACTCAGAATCCTGCCCAGTTCAATCCCGTTGCCTTCGACAACAATATCCAGATCATGGTTCGGCATATTCATCAGTAAATCTCTGACAAAACCGCCAACCAGATAGACCTGGTTCCCCATTTCCGAAGCGGCTTCCCGAATTGCCGCCAGATCATCCTGAATGTACTGGGGAAGCTCTGCAATATGCCGCAGGATTTCTTCCCGTCTGGCTATGCTTCTGTCTCTGGCAAGCTCATTTAAGGTCGGTACGACGCTGCCATAAATGAGCCGCATCACATCAGATCTCGACACAATACCGGTAAGGATCTCGTTTTCCACCACCGGGATTCTGCCGATATCATGTAAAACCATCAGCTTCTGGACTTCTTCCCAGCTTAAATCCGGCTGGACCGTAATCACGTCCCGGGTCATAAACCCTTTAACCGGAGCGTGCTGCAACCCGTGTTTCAGGGCCTTGTCCACGTCCCTGCGCGAGATGATCCCGACAAGCTTTTCCGCCTGGACAACAGGCAGGCCGGTATGCCCGTACTTTAGAAGCAGCTTGCCTACCTCTTCGATCGAGGTATCCGGGAAAACCGTTTTAACAGGATAACTCATAATATCGCGTATCGTCGTTGGTTTCTCTGCCCTCAGCTTGATTTCTTCTCGTAACAGCCTGAGGATACTGTCGATATTGCCATTTTTGATTACGGCTGAAGCGGCTTTTTCATGACCTCCGCCGCCAAAAGCCTGAACAATTTCATTGAGCGGCAGGCTGCTGCCTCCTCTTGCTCTTCCGACAAGATAGACCCTGTCTTCCATCTTCACGACGAGGAAAAAGATCTCCGCATTCTCAAATTCACCGATCCGGTGAGCAAGCAAAGCCAGCCCTGAAAAATATTCCTTGCTTTCGGCATAGGAGATAAAAACCGGCATTTCGTTATATTTTTCGATCATGCCGTTATCCAGTAACTGCTGGAATAAGTCCTTTTGCTCCGAGGTAAGCGGTCTCTGCAGATACTCCGCCATGACGGCAAGCTCAGCCCCTTCTTCCACAAGATAGGCGGCTGCCAGCAGATCCCTCGGTGTTGTGTTGGCAAAAAGCAGGCTCCCGGTGTCATCATAAATCCCCAGAGCCATTAACGTCGCATCAAAACTGGTCAGATTAATGCCTCTTTGCTGAATCTGTTCCACCAGAATCGTCGTACAGGCCCCAACCATTTCAACCGTCCGGTCCCGGCCATCCGGTTCAAGGACAGGATGATGGTCAATGATCTCAATCGGGATGGTCCGAAGCCGGTCCATAAGATTTTTATTGCCGATGGACCGTTCGATTTCCTGTGTATCCACGAGAATGATCTTTTCTACCTTGTCCACGTCAATATCTTTGAAGCGGTAGTAGGGCAACTGTTCTTTGGCCAGCGATAAAAACTCCTGTACATAAGAACCGTATTTGCCGTCGATCACCAATACGGCTTCCGGACATAGCTTTTGCGCTGCGGCCATCGCTGCAAGCGCATCAAAATCGAGAAATTGATGTGACAGGATAATGATCATCGCTGATTCTCCATCCATACCCTTTTCGCCGATAAATCCCGAACGTCTTTACTGCTCAGCAGCCTTATTTATCTCACCCATTACCGCGTCAATCTCATTCTGCGTCATTCCTTCTTTTTTCAGCCGATGATCAATCGCATCGACCCAAAATCCGCATTTGGCAGCCATTTTTTTGAAGGCTTTCCCATTCACTTTGCTTCTCTGGGCACGAGATTCGGCGTTTCCCTGAACGATACTGCAGATATACCTGGCTTTCAAGCAGGCAGCCTGGTCCATCTCGTTATACGTTTTGTTCAGCTGTTCAATCACACTGGTATAATAGGTCTTGAATTCTTCGAAAGCAATCTCTGTCTCCATTTGAAGGTATTCCTTCAATTTGGCCATTTTTTCGTCCATTGTACCCTCCTGTATCTCCTCTTCAATCGGAGCGATCTTTTTGATTGGAATTTCTCCATATATTATATCAGTTTATTATATAAGAAAATAAAGAATTTGGAAAATATAAATATTTGTCCTGCTCGCCTCATACTTGTTGATTAATTTGCCAAGAATGTCATAATGTATGAGGAAAAAGTTTACTGTCCAAAGACGAAGGAGGCCTCTCAACTATGGAATTCACACCTGCCATGACACTGTCTGTCATCATCTTTGCGGCTGCCTATCTGCTCATCGTGACTGAAAAGATTGACAGAGTGATCATCGCGCTCGGCGGCGGTGTTCTGATGGCGCTTATGGGGCTATTAGATCATGAGAATCCTTACGAAGCCATCGACTTTAATACACTTGCCCTGCTGATCAGCATGATGGTGATCGTCATGATTACCCAGCGCACCGGTGTGTTCGAATTTCTGGCCATTAAAGTTGTCAAGCTGGCCAAGGGAGAACCCTGGAAAGTGTTGGTGTACCTTTCCTTCATCACAGCGGTCGCTTCAGCCTTCCTGGACAATGTAACCACAATCCTGTTGATTCTCCCGATCACGCTGGATGTCACAAAAGACCTTAAGATAAAGCCCATCCCGTTCGTCATCAGCCAGATCTTTGCCTCGAACATCGGCGGCACGGCGACCCTGATTGGCGACCCGCCAAATATCATGATCGGGACAAAGGCGGGCTTAAGCTTTATGGATTTTGTTATTAATGTTGCACCAATCATTGTTCCTATCCTGCTCGTCACGATTGGAGCATTTCTGCTGGTCTATAAAAAATATCTCCATACAAAAGAAGAGAACAAAAAAAAGGTCCTGCTGTTCAACGAATACGAAGCACTCAAGGATAAGAAGCTCCTTACTAAATGCCTCATCGTACTGAGCCTGACCATCCTGGGCTTTATCCTGCATGGCGTTTTAAATTATCCGTCTTCGGTCGTAGCCATGACCGGGGCAGTCCTTCTTCTGCTGATTTCCAAAGTCAAACCGGAAAAAGTATTGAAAGAAGTCGAGTGGAAAACGATCTTCTTCTTTGCCGGTCTTTTTATGCTGGTGGGCGGTCTGGAACGGGCCGGAGTTTTGGAAGTGCTCGCAAAAAGCATCGTTCAGCAAACCAACGGCGACATGTTTTTACTCGGAATGGCCGTTCTCTGGGTTTCCGCGATCGCTTCGGCCTTTGTTGACAACATCCCGTTTACCGCAACCATGATCCCGCTGATTCAGGAAGTCGGCGTGCTGACCGGAATGGATATTACACCGTTATGGTGGGCGCTCTCACTGGGGGCCTGTCTGGGCGGAAACGGCACCATTATCGGGGCAAGTGCCAATGTTGTGGCTTCCGGCATGGCCGAGGAAGCAGGATATAAAATAACCTTCGGCCAGTACTTTAAAGTCTGCTTCCCCATAATGCTGATCACCGTCGCCATCAGTACGGTTTACCTTGTTCTGCGCTATTTGCTTTAGTAATTTGACATCAGTTCAAAGACCACAAGGTTTTTGGTCTTGTGGTTTATTGTTTTTGTGGGAGATAAGCGGGATCGAACCGCTGGCCTCTTGAATGCCATACAAGCATTTCCTATATTAAATTGCGGTATTCCCTTCTTCCGTCCATAATAGCGTATATAATAACTGTATTTTTTTCCTCATTATATTTATAAAATACAAGATGACTCTCAACAATTATTGCCCTGTATCCCTGCTTTTTTAAAATTGAATATCTAGGTATGCTTCCTGACTCCGGAAATTCTTGCAGACGATTAATTACTGTTTCAATTTTATCCAGATATTCTAGTGCAATATCTACATCTCCGGAATCATCAGCTATATAGAATATGATTTCACGAAGCTGCTCCTCTGCCTTATCTGTTCTTAAAATATTGCACTTCATACATTCTTCCTTTCTAATAAAGATGCACGAAGTTCGTCGAATGTGTTCTGCATCGGCGCCACTCGACCGGATTTCACATCGTCTTCCGCTTCTGCCAACGTTTTTAAAAGCTCTAATTCAGATTTCATCCGATAGTAATCCTGCAGTCCAAGAACCACCGTATCACCACGCCCATTTACTGTAATAATAACAGCTTCCCTTGTTTCTTTGCACTGCTTGGATATTTCGCTGTAATGATTTCTTAAATCTGCTGACGGCCGAATTACTTTCTCCATGGTATCACCTCTTTTTCAAACATTCTCTTATAGTCATATTATATCTCAATATGACTATTTTATCTATAAATATTGAGCGTTTTATTTATTTCCTTCAATAACTGAAGCGTTTGAAAGCGCTTTCAAATTCTACAGATTCATAAATTTTACCGCATGGAAGATTCACATCGCAAGCACAGCCTATCATCTTATGGACTATTCATTCCCTATTAATGGAAGCTGCAGCTTTCTTAGCGATTAGTTGAGAAACTACAACACAGATCATTATCAAAAGAAACGGTACCGTTGCGAATACGATAAAGTTCGTTATCAAAGACGCTTCTTGGGCTATCAACATCCCTCCAGTCATCGGTGCGAAAGATCCGCCGAAACGCCCCACAGCATTAGCCCATCCTAATCCGGTTCCACGGAAGGCAAGTGGGTAACTGACTGATATGAATGTAAAGATCAATCCCAATAACCCATACATACCAGCTCCAAGGACAAACAGAACAATTGATACCAGAATTGTATCTAGTTTCAGCATCAAAAGCAGAACAACAAAGGCAGGAACCGCTGCATAGAAGGATAGTGTATTTTTAAGTCCAATTTTATTGGCTAACGGACCCGATAGAAGAATACCAGGTATTGACCCGAGGCTGAAAGTGAAAAAGAACATGAGACTGGATCCTAAGTTATATCCTGCATCCATCATCATTTTTGGCAGCCATGTTACTAAGCCGTAAATGATAAACATACATAGTGCCATGATTGACCAATATAAAATAGTATTCACAGCCATGCCATCTCTAAATAAACTAAGGAATGATCCTTTGTTGGAAGGATTGATTTCTACTTCGTATTGCTCGTCTATGCTAGGGGTGTGTTCAGGGGTAACTGATTTTAAGATCTTTTGAATTTTTTCTCTTTTACCGTCTTTTATCAATTTTTGCATAGATTCAGGTAAGTAAATAATACAAAAAACAATCAAAATCAGGGGAATAAAACCAATCAGAAACATTGGTCTCCACCCAAACGATGGCAAAATAGCCATACCTGCCAAAGTGCTCAACATTCTTCCAAGCGGCATTCCCAGAGTCGTCGCGTTAATCAATTGAACACGATTTTTTAAAGGACTATATTCAGCAAGCATCGCAAAGGTAACTGGGGCAATTCCGGCAGCACCCATTCCTGTTAAAACTTGGTATAAAGAAAACTGCCATACTGTTGTTGCAGTTCCCATCAGACCTGTGAACATCGCGTAAAAGCCAATAGCTAACATGAATACTTTTTTATTACCGATTTTATCAGCTAACATTCCAAATATTATTCCGCCGGCAATCATTCCATATAGTGTATAACTACCAATTAGGCCGAAAACTGTTGGCTCAATACCAGTATCTTGAATCAGCGAAGGAAGGGAAGTACTGTAAACCCCCTGAGCGTATCCATCAAATAATAGACCCAAGAAAGCTAATACCGCCACAATAACAAAAAATCTATTCATTTTGCTTTGGTCGATGGTTTTGGGAACATTTACAGTGCTCAATTAACTCATCTCCTTTTTATTGATCCTCATCTTTAAATTGCTTTCTTTGTCAGCGTTACCACTCCCCTTGCACTCCAGGTAATCCATTGGCAGATAAGATAGGATTTTTGGCGACTATTCTGCGTATCCCCTGCCACCCGGCGTGCAGTGGCATCGATTTGCGGATCTGATTGAACAGCTTCATCCAGGGTTACCCCATTAAAATAGGTGATTACCCAACCCTTACTCTTCGTCGGGTCGGAGACCGCATTTTGTCTAAAATAGTCATTGACCAGCGCCGTTATCTTTTGCGCAAGATTAGAGTTCAGGATATTCGGGTCCCCTGCCTGGTTATATGGTTATTCTTCCCACAGGCTGGATTATTAGCCTTTTTAAAAGAATCTTTGAACCGCCGGCGACACCACCTTCACCATTCCGATGCCGAAGCCGGACCTTACAGCCCAGGAAGTGGAAACGGCCATGGAGCTGATCGTGACAAAGAACATCTTCACCACCCCTAACGGCGACTTGACCGGCAAGCAAGATATCAAGATCATTGATACCACAATCAATAATCTTGATGATCCGCCCCAGGCCTAGAGCGTTCCAGAGGACAAGCTAAACCAGGATAACGTTACCTCAGCCAAATTAGAACCAGCGGCCGCAAGGCCGTCTTTATTTATTTATTTCTTTCTTTATTTCTTTCTTTATTTCCTTCAATAATCGAAGAATTTGAAATCGATTTCAAATTCTTCGATTATTGAAATTTTGCCGCATGGAAGATTCACATCGCAAGACTTGACAACATATCATGCGGGGTAAGAGTACTACCAGTAGGAGGATTATTAACCATGAATGCTGATATAAACGATATAACCGAAAGGACGCCGGAGATTATCGCCGCTGAAATAACCATGATTAAAGAACAGGCCAAAAAATACATGTTAGTCAGCGCCATTGAAATAGGACGGCGCCTTTTGGAGGCCAAGGAAAAGATCCCTTATGGTAAATATGTTTCATGGCTGGAGAACGCCGTGCAGTATACCGAGCGCACAGCCTATCATCTTATGCGCATAGCGGAAGAATATGGTGCCGGTCTGTTCGGCTTCGCCGACCCAAGCGCATCGCCGAGATAGAACTTGAAAGCAAGATCTTAAAGCTCAACCTGTCCATGACCCAGGCAGACGCCCGCTTCGTTCTGATAGCCCAAGGATTCGACGATCTGTTTATCGCTATGAGCGAAATGGCCGCAGCGGACCCGAATGCTTTCAAGCTTTATTTAATTCATACCAACCAGTTTATATCAAAAATGTCGAAGAAGTTAAGTCGAATTGAGAAAGCTGCTCCCGCTGCTCCCGAAGTTCCGGCAACTCCTGAAGCTCCCGCCCCATGAGCTCTCTTAAAAAAGCTGTCGGTCGGTGGAATTGTTGATAAGCTCCCCTTTGAGTAGACACCTGAAATAACAAAAATTCAGGACTACGTAAAGGGGAGTTTTTCTATGGGAAGAAGAGTTCATTATGAAAAGAAATTGGAAGCAGTAGAAAAATACAAGCGAGGAGATGGAACCCAGGATAGCATAGCACGGGAATATGGAGTAAAGAAAGCTAGTTTTCAGCAATGGATAGCAAATTATGAGTCCATGGGTCCATCTGGGTTAGCACTCCAAAAGACAAATAACAGATACAGTTTGGAACTTAAAACCACAGCAGTAGAGGCTTACATCCAGGGTGAAGGAAGCCTATTGGAGATATGTAAGAAGTTTAGCATCCGTGGTAAAGCACAACTTTTAGATTGGATAACGATGTATAATGGTCATAAAGATTTTCGGGCTACCAGCGGCCGAGGTAGAGGAAGAGGGATGTATATGACCAAAGGACGGTTGACCACGTTAGATGAGCGGATTGAAATTGTCAGTTACTGCATAGCCAAAGGTAAGGACTACAGAGCAGCAATAGACAAGTATGAGATATCCTACCAGCAGATATATAGCTCGGTACGAAAGTATGAGGTAAAGGGAGTAGCCGGCCTTATCGACAAACGAGGGAAAAACAAGCCGATGGATGAAATGACTGAAGTCGAACGCCTTCGAGTAGAGAACAAGATGCTCAAAGCCGAGAACAAACAAAAAGAAATGGAAATTGCTGTGTTAAAAAAAGTCCAGGAGATCGAAAGGAGGCGGGGCTAAGCGGTGTCCGGCAGGAAAGGCTTTACCTAGCTGTAAAGGAGTTGCACGAAAAAGAAAGATACCCGGTAGAAAATATTTGTAGGATATTAGACCTGAATAGGTCCTCCTATTACAAATGGCTTCACCGCAGCAAGAGTGTCAGTGAGTATGAGAACGAAGATCTTCTTCACAAGCTTGGTTATCTTTACGCAGAATTTAACGGAATATATGGATACCGGAGACTGACAGATGAACTGAATGCCCGGTACAAGACCAACTACAACTACAAGCGTATATACCGTCTTACCCAACTGGTGGGATTAAAAGCAGTTATCCGCAGAAAACGTCCGCAATACCAACGTTCCACGCCGGAAGTTACAACTGAGAACCTTCTTAATCGTGACTTTATAGCTAAAAACCTTAACGAGAAATGGTTGACTGACGTTACGGAATTCAAGTATGGAGATCATTCAAAGTTGTATCTGAGCGCTATCCTTGATCTTAAAGATAACGGTATTGTCTCTTTCACCATGGGCCGGAGTAACAATAACCAACTCGTATTTGACACCTTCGATTTGGCCATTTCCAGATACCCTAACGCTCACCCTCTATTCCATAGTGACCGAGGTTATCAATATACAAGTAAACAATTCAGAACCAGATTGGATAGAGCTGGAATGAAACAAAGCATGTCCCGTGTTGGCCGCTGCATCGACAATGGCCCTATGGAAGGCTTCTGGGGTATTCTCAAATGTGAGATGTTCTACCTTGGAAACTTCAGGGATTATGACAGCCTTGCAGCAGCCATTGAGAGCTACATATATTTTTATAACTACAAACGACGGCAAAAAAAGTTAAATAAATTGGCTCCAATGACCTATCGCCAGTTGCTCGAAAATGTTGCATAAAAAACTGGACCCCGTTTTTGACGAAGTCCAGTGATAGCGATTTTCATTTTTTCATCTGTCTACTTGACAGGGAGCGGTTCATGTGTCCCACGATTGGCAGCTTTATTTCTTAAAACAAACAGCTCGTTTTCGGAAATAACAAACTGAGTACTATTCCAAATATTGCCAAAGGCAAGATCCTCATTCCAAAATATTTGTTGAGTGAACTCGACTGGTTAGAACAAAGAGAAGATAAACAATAAAAAAATTAAACAATCTTCACATGTTCTACCAACATAGGTTCGTACATCATAATTGCATGATTTTCCGTGACAAAATCATCACCTATTTGATTATCATCAAGATCAAACACCTTACGTCTAATAATGTTGTGACGCATGTAACCTCCCCACCATTCCTGTGTGATCAAATGGTCACTTTCGTAAACCTCATATTTGGGGGTCAATGGTTGTTCACATCGCCATTCGCCTTCTAAATCCGATTCCCCTACCCTTATTAGAAGCTGATATTTGTATTGGGTATCGTTCTTTATTTGGAGATCTATATAATTGTAAACAATTGTGGCCCCACTTCCGAATGGTTGAGTTCGATTGGCGTCCGGGAATATGTCGTGTGTGTGACGCCATCGTTCCGTAACCCGCAATGGCGTATGTAAGGTCATCCAATAAATAAGATTTGAGAGTTGGCACAGGCCTCCTCCTACTCCGGGAACGAACGAACCGTTATGTAGGACCATTCCTTCGGTGAAACCTTTTCTCTTTGTCGGTTTACCTATTAAACGCCAAACGGAAAGTGTCTCTCCTGGTTTGAGAATTAGGCCATTTATCTTTGCCGTAGCCAACTTCAAATTGGTTACTTTGTTTTCCTGCAACCACATATCAACATTTCGGAGGCGCCGATACAATGGGGTGCTATGTTCTGCCACTTTGAAACGAAGTTGACCCGACTGGAAAGTTACCGCATACTGTGTTGACTTGACAAAAAACCATTGAAGGTAACGACGCACTGTAAAGTAAATCCTTCCTAAAAACAATCGAAACTTCGAACGATTAACCGGCTTTTTTGACGGATATATTGACTTAATAGCCAGAACGTTTCACTTCCTCCCTAACGCGGATAGGTCATACACTGTTAGACGGCGATGCTTTTTATCTTGCCTAAAGAAAAATATCCTACTTTATTATAATAAATATTAACACATATTATAGGATGAATGACAGGAATAGTGCTGAGATTGATTTTCTTATTGATAACGGTAGGATGTAATTCCCATGGAAGTAAAAGCCGAAGTGAATCTGCAGGCAAAAAGTTTGAAGACTTTTCGCGAAAAATTCAATCCGAAAATTTCATTGCGTATTTCAATGGCAGATTACAAAAAAGAGGATTGGCTGATAAATTTGCCTCTTTACGCGATTGGGACTATCGATAAGGTTTAACAGAAAAGCAAGACGGATTTGCTCTGATTTATTTTACTGCTGACCACCAGTTTGTTAGAATGTGTTAGAATCGGTGCTAGAATAAGTAAATATAAATATGCGGTTTATAAACTTAAGCCGCCCTTCGGGGCGGTTTTTTTATGCCTGTAAGGAGGTGATCGTGGCAAGATAAACAAGATTAACCCATGCATTCCTGGCGTAATACCCCGCTGTGCGGCTCCTGGTTTTTGCCGCAATAATAGTCGGCGACACGGGACAGCGGCAAAAACCGCGGTGAAGCGAAGGCTGAAAAGAGATGCTGAAATGCGCCTCTTTTCAGGCCAAGCGAAGCCGCCAACGGGGGACCGAAAGCTATTTAAGAAAAGCTACGATAATACCTACACCGACTATGTCTGTGTGGATGAGATGGGCAAGCTGTTTCACCCCAACTACATCACCAGGCATTTCGGATATCTGTTGAAGCGGTATCAATTTAGAAAAATTCGCTTTCACGATTTGCATCACTCCTGCGCCAGTTTGTTTTTGACGCATGGCATTCCCATGAAAGCGATTCAGGAGTGGCTCGGCCATTCCACTTTCGCGACCACGGCGGATATCTACTCGCACGTGGATTTCAGTTCCAAGCAGGAATCAGTAAAGCCATCAGTGCCGCCTTTGGCAAACAGAAAAAACCGATAACAGATGCTGTCAGAGCGTGAAGAACCGGAGGCGACCCAAGAGAAGGTACACGAATCGGAATGACCATAAGTATGATATAACAGGAGAGAGAAAATGGATCAAGATTATTTGGCGTTATTAAAAGACTGCCCGGAAACGCTCTCATTACAGCATTTCCGGGCAGTCGCATATATCAGCAAACGAAAAGCAAAATGGCTGCTGGAAAACGGAATAATTCCCTGCCAGGATTCGGGAAAACAGACCCGTCGCTTTCTGATTCGACGCAGCGTTGTTGCGGAGTTTCTTCGGCGGCAGGACGCGGGAGAGTTGGAAGCTGTCATCCCTGTTGGCGCGTTCAACGGCAAACCTCCCACTGTTGATTCGTCATCTCTCATGGAACCGGAGGAGTTATTTCCTTTTCTGCTTGATGAGTGGGCGGACGAACTTTAGTAATTTGAACCATCCTCTGAAGACTTTGTGAGTACCTTCTCCTTTGGCTTTGAACCCAACAAAGGCTTTTTTAAATCTAAAAATCGTACGGAATTTCAGTACTGAAAGAATGGCTATTCCAGGTAAGAAAAAGAGAGCCCAATTTGTTTGCACATTGGGCCCTCTATAGGAAATCTATGTATGAGTGAATGATCGGAGCCGATATGAACCGAGAGGTTCACGTATGGATCTGAGAGAGCCTCGAGGTGAATCTCCCCTTGGCTACTCGACTGGAAGGCCGGCCATTCAAATAATGGATGGCCTCCTATCCTATTTTTCATTCAAAGCTCGGGTAAGTTCCGGAACAATTTCATACAAATCTCCGGCAATACCATAGTCGCTGTAACGGAACATAGGGGCTCGAGGGTCCTTGTTGATGCATACAATGACCCGGGACTCGTTCACGCCGACCATATGCTGGGTTTGACCGGAAATACCCACAGCAATGTATAGTTCCGGCTTAAGCTGAATCCCGGAGACCCCGATGTACGGCTCACCTTCCGCAAAGGGCGGATTTCCTTCGGTAACAGGACGTGAATAGCCAACCTCACCGCCGAGCGCATCGGCGAGCCCTCTGGCCAGCCCGAGGTCTTCCTTGGTGGCAAAACCTCTTCCAGCCCCAACAACAATCTTCGCCGCGCCAATATTGGAGGCATTTGATTTTTTAGGTTTACTCTCCAGCTTGGTTATTTGGGTCACAGGCTCAACGAATTCAACGTGTTCCAGTTGGTCGCTGCGGGAAGTGTCGGCTACAGCCTTAGTAAAAACTCCCGAACGGACTGTTGCAATAAGCGTACCCCCCAACGGTTGTTCAACACGTATGACGGCTCCGCCCAGAATTATATGCCGAACCTGAAATGATCCATCTACCACTTTTATTTCCTTAGCGTTTACTATTGCTGCCATATCGAGAGCAGCTGCCACACGGCCGGCAACGGCCTTTCCTCTTGTGGTCGCCGCAACCAGAAAAGCCGCTGGTTTTTCGGTCATGATAAGTTTATTGAGGGTTGGCACAAAATCGTCGATGATTCTATTGCCTATCTCACCGAGCCAGTATACTTTATCTGCTCCCATAGAAGCTGCCGACATGGCCTCAGATTCTGAACCGATGATTATGGCAGCTATGCTCCCCCCGCTTGTCCCAACGAGCTTGTTGGCCCCGCCCAACATTTCAGGCAGCAATGTTGCGTTGTCCGAAAATATAAAGATATTCATTTTATTCTCTCCTTCGGAGTATTGTCACGTTCCTACAGAAGCCCTTCCGCCTCGATATTACGGATCAGTTCGGCGACCGTTTCCTGGATAGTGCCGTTTATGATTATACCTTTACGGTCCACATTTTCCGGTGCCGACGCACTTATGACATCGATACGGGCAGCCTGACCGGCATCAATGCCGGCGTCACTTAAGCTCCAAACTTTAACAGATTTTTTACCCGCTGAAAGGATCGCCTTCATACCGGGCATAGGCGGCGTGTTAATACTGGAGGTAACTGTGAGCGCAGCCGGGAGCCGGACTTCCAGAACCTCGATTTCATCTTCCAGCAATCGCTCAACTCTTACCCGATCCCCCATAGGCTCAATAGCGTCAATCGAATTGAGATTGGCCCAGGCGAGTCTCTCGCCAACCTGTAAGCCGGTTTGCTGGAAATAATAATCCGCCGAACCATCGCCAAAGAGCACCAGATCGGCTTCTAGCTTTTTGATCATCTCAGCCAACACCTTGCTTATTACAGCAGTATCGGCATCCCCCAAAATAGAATCGGTTACCAGATGAAGTTCCTCAGGTCCGCGGGATAACAGATCCTTTCTCAATTGTGTAGCCTCGATACGGGAAGAACCGACTGAAAGCGCGAGCAGTCTGCTACCGGTAGTGTTAGCCAGCTGAACTCCAGCTTCTATAGCTTGAAGGTCATAATCGCTGATTTGCCATTCAGCCTTATCGAGACTGTATGAGCCGTCCGGCCGGATTTCTATGTCCTGGGTATTGGGAACAAATTTGCAACAGACAACAATATTCATGTTCTTCCTCCTTTCCTCTTTATAGAATTTATAATCGGATTTTAACAGAGGAGAATAATCGGGAAATCAACAACGAATCAACAACGAATCAACAACGTTATTTGATAAACATACTTCTATTAATATCGCCTGAGATTTTATTGATTTATCAACAACATATTTTGGCATTAAACAAAAAGAAAATAACATCTTTTGATATATTTGTTGATTATACGTTGCTTATGTAGTTATTCCTCATCAATAAAATATACTCAAAGTCATAGTTGCTAACAGATATACTAGGTAAGCTGATTTTGTTCAGTTCTAGAAATCAAAACTGAAAGGGGTTATAAGAGTGGGGTTATCATATGCTACAAATTCACACTTGATGTCCGGGAGATCAAAGTCAATGCCGATGGCTCAACCAGTCTAAGAACAGAAAGGAGGTTCACAAATGAGTGACTATGATGCCATTGTGGTAGGGGCGGGACCGGCCGGTTTAGCTGCCGCCTACAGGCTTGCTAAGGCAGGCGCGGAAGTCTTGGTGATAGAGCGTGGCTCTTACCCCGGGGCGAAAAACCTCTCAGGCGGGCTGTTGTTTGGCCGGATTCTGAGGGAACTTATCCCTGAGTTTCCGCAGGAAGCGCCTCTGGAGCGCCACATCAACCGCTATATTTTAACCTTCATGACTAAGGACTCCACATTCAACCTTGACTTTAAGGGCCAGGGCTTTTCGCAGGAACCGCATAACGGTTATTCGGTTCTGCGGGCTAAGTTTGATCGTTGGTTGGGGGAAAAAGCCGAAGAAGCCGGAGCCACCCTTATTACTAATATTAAGGTTGATTCACTGCTTATGGAAAACAACGTTGTTAAAGGTATTGTGGCCGGGGAAGAAGAAATGACGGCGAATGTCGTAATCGCTGCCGATGGGGTCCTTTCCTTTCTCGCTGAACAAGCCGGTCTCCGTGATCGGTACAATCCTGCTAACTTTGCCGTCGGGGTAAAAGAATTGATCGGATTGGACCGAACTACGCTGGAAGAACGTTTTGGTCTTACCGGTAATGAAGGTACCGAATACGCTATGCTCGGCTATCCGACCAAAGGTGTTTCCGGAGGCGCTTTTTTCTATACGAATGCCGATAGTATTTCGGTTGGTCTGGTCATGCATATAGATCACACCAGTTCCCATCAGGTCAGCCCGTCCGAGGTCCTGGAGGATTTTCTGGCTCATCCCGCTATTGCACCGCTGATCCGCGGCGGCAAGGTATTGGAGTACGGTGCCCATGTTGTGCCTGAAGGCGGCTACAACGCGCTCCAGAAACTATTCACCGACGGTCTTTTAGTAGTTGGCGATGCGGCCGGCTTGGGTTCCAATAACGGCTTTACGGTAAGAGGGATGGATTTGGCGATAGCCTCCGGCATTTATGCTGCAGATACAATCCTGGAGGCTAAAGCCAAAGGTGACTTCTCGGCCGCAACACTGGCCTCGTATAAAAAGAAATTAGAAGACAGTTTTGTGCTCAAAGACATGAAAACCTATGCCGGTGCGGCAGCTTTCATGAAGGGTGATCGGCTATTTAACGCCTATCCAAAATTGGTGGAAGGCATATTCACTTCTATCTATACCCAGCAGAGTACCCCGAAGGAGAATCTTCTGAAGAGCGTATTGAAGGCCAGAAAAGAGAGCGGTGTTACCTACATGAGCTTGGGTAGTGATGTTTGGAAGGCGGTGAAAAATCTATGAACGGCTTGAGTGTTCCAGAAAAGCTTTCTATTAATAAGTATGAACTCGACGAGAGTCCGCACATCAAGGTTGACCAAGAAATCTGCCGGAAACGTTGTCAGAACAGGGTCTGTTTGTTTATTTGTCCCGCCAAGGTCTACAATGAACAGAATGGTGAACTTGCTGTCGATCACGCGGGCTGCCTGGAATGCGGTACTTGTTTAGTCGCCTGTACCCAGAAAGCCATAGATTGGCAATACCCGGCAGGCGGTTTTGGCATAGTCTATCGAAACGGTTAAACAAAAAATTTGATTAAAAATGGTTCAAGAAACTAATAAGAGCGGTGAAGAACACCACTCCAAAACAATTATCTGTGCTCACTTCGCTTAGCAGTAGGTGGGCACGGATTTAATTATGTTACATTGTAAGCACACGGAGAAGCCTTCTCTACTTTGCCATTTTTCGTTATCTTTCCGTAGAGTTTTTAGAGGTTCTCCTTATTATTCTGAACAGACAGAGCAATATTTGAATGAAGCCATTGACGCCGGGATGGAGTTAATAGCTGATAGGCACCTTCTCTCACCATAGGATTATGAAAAGCATAACCTTGTTCATTGTCAATAACTATAAAACCTTTTTCCAACAACTCTTCAATGCCTCTGAGCACCTCTGTTTGGGATAAATTAGTCGCCTTAACTATTGTAGCGTAATCGAAAACTTTACCGAAAACTGCGGCGGCATCTATAACATTGCGGGCTTGCTCCGACAGACCAACAAATTGCGAAAAAAGTCCGTCCTTAATAGTCTGAGGTAAAACAGATTTATTAATAATAGAATTAATATCCACATTACCTTCGGGTGCCGCTTCAATTTCATCTCGAACATATCTGAGCAACTCAATCATAATAGAAGGATTTCCATCTGAAAGCTTCTTTAGCCAATCGACCAGAACCTCGCTATCGCCCATTTGGAAAAACTGGGCAAAAACACGGATGCTGGCGTTGTCTAATGGTTCTAGGGATATGACATTAAGCAGATTTAATTTGTTCAGAAGCTTCTTAAATTTAACTAGCATCGGATTGATGCTACTCAGTAAGCCTTCTGTACAGAGAAAAAATACATCCAGATTTTCACTATACTTAATAATATTCCCTAATAATATTAGGGAATCGTTATCTGTCCACTGAATATCATCAATAGCAAAAAGCAATTTTCGTTTTTTACTTAAAATAACTATAAATTGATAAATAGATTTAATTATATCATAATCGTGGCAGGGTTTTTGAAAAGGCGATTTGTCTTGAGGGTCAATTTCCGGTACAAAGCATCGTAATTCACCCCACCAATCAGGGCCTAGCTCCGTTTTTACATCCTCTTTTAACTCATCCCAATTTACGGTTTGAATACATCTTCGAATAGCGCTAGAAATGGGGTGGTATAGAATATTATTATTCAACTCAAGACATTCACTATAAAAAATAAAGCCTTCCCAGTTTTGCATGAACTCTTGTATAAGTCTGGTCTTACCAATACCAGGAGAACCGTGAACCAACACAAGCTTTCCTGGGAGACACAATCTTTCAAGCATTTTCATTTCCCCGTCCCGACCATTGAAAGGCACGTGGAAGCGCGAAGTGGCAACGTGATTATATCCAGTTTCTTGAGCATTTTTGTTGATTCTTTGTTGAGCATGAGCAAACTTTTTTATAGGCTTGTCATTAATAATTGCTTCATACAGTTCCTGCACCTCTTTCATTGGCGGCAGTCCAACTTCTTCAGACAAAATATGCCTCAGCTTTTCATATACTTGAGTTACCTTTAGATAATTTCCCATATGATAATGGGCAAGTATGGCGTTGCGGTATAATTCTTCGCATAAGGGATCAATACTTAATGCTTTTTGTATGACAAACAAGCATTGTTGATAATCACCCGCATCCAAATAAAGCTCCGATAAAGTTACTAAGCCCCTTAACATCAGCATTTTGTAATGCTCTTGCAGTAGTATTATCCAATCATTGAATGCCGGAGATTCGCTAAGGGAGAATCCGTCCAGAAAATCGCCACGGTATAAGTTGAGGGTAGATAGCGTGTCTTTTAGTGAGTTAGAGTTTTTTACAATAAATAATTCAAATATTTGTGTATCCCTTTTTACCTCCGGTGCAATTGATACATAGGCTTCATTGCTGATAATTATGTTGGGAATGTGCTTTTTAATTTCATAAAGATGTACATTAAGATTATGCTGCGCACTATAAATATCTCTATTCGGCCAGAAGATTTCTACAAGGCGTTCTCTTCTGATTGGTCTGTTTTGTTCCGCTAAGTAATAGATAAGTCCCCTGCACTTTTTACGTTTAAGCTGTAATTGGAGTTCATTACTGGAGATAATAGGCTTTCCCAAGAGGAAGATTCTCAAAGCATTATCATGAGTAGACATAATGTTCCCTCCTAGTATTGAAAATGCGTTGCTGAAACCCCTTAACTATACTAAATCACCAGTTTTATATGAAATTGCTTACTTTTTGTTGATTGCACCGTTATTGTTAATTGTTTTAATAACAGTGAACCAGTTTTAAAATAATGTTCCCTTACAGAATTTCCCAAGCGTATTGTATTACCTTTTTTTAATCATTGTCAACAAATTTTTTACGGCAATAAACCGACCCGACTTTGGCAAAAGGATGGAAAAGGACACGGCTGGCTTGCCGCGCCATTACCATAAATTTATTACAGAAAGGACAGATATTATGAAAGAGAATTTTGGAATGCGTGTCAGTCTCAGATCAAATTCAGAGGGGGGCGGTGAACAAGTTGGATAAGAACAAGAAAATTATTATTGTTGGAGCTGGCTGCGCGGGGCTTACAACCGCCCACAAGCTGATGAAGGAAGGTTATACCAACTTCGAGATTCTGGAGCGAAATCCCGTTGGCGGCGGACGTATGCTCACCTATAAGGAGAACGGTTATTCTTGTGACCTAGCGGCCCAAGTCGTGCATCCCGGGTATAAGTACGCCAAGAATCTCATCCACGAGCTCGGCATGGATGACCAACTCTGCACGGTAAAATTGAGCCAAATGTTGATTGACGACGGGGAAAAACTAATCCCGACAATACCGACCGGAACCCCGGAACTTGATAAATACAACGCCGAATGGATGGCTAAAATGGGGCCTGAAAACTTCATGAGGCTGGCGGCGGACATAAAGGCGCTCTGTGATAATGAAAAGTACCACGAGGGTTCTGTAGAATGGGGCATACACTTGGACAACAAAGGAAACTTCAGGGACTATATTGTTGACAACTATGGTGAGGGTGTGCTGAAAGGATTTGTCGAGCCCGTACTGTCGGCGATTGGTCTGGTGCATCCGGAGAACACCGGCGTCATATTCGGCTCGATGATAATGTGGACCATGCTGGCTGGCGCAGCGGATGTCCTTGCCAACGGAGTAGGCAGCCTTGCCGAGGCCATTATCAAAAAGTGCGGAGATAAGGTTAAGACGGGCGTCGAGGTACAGGAGATCGTCATCAAAGACGGAAAGGCTGTTGGCGTCAAGACAAAGAGCGGATTTATGCCGGCCGACGCTGTTGTCTGTGCCGCGTCCGCAAATAAAGCCCTAAAGATTCTGCCCAACGCTCCCGAATCAATTCGCTCCGCGCTCTCAAAGGTTACTTACTGTCCGACGATAACCACGCTTCTCTTCCTCGATAGGGACAAGGCGCGGTTTCCATATGACGCCACTGGAGCACTGCTCATGCGGAGCAACGGTAACCCAATGGGTGCAATTTCGCTGTCGTCCTCCAAAACTGAACGCTGCGTCCCGCCCGGAAAAGAGTGTATCCTTATGTGCCTTTATGAGGAAGGGGCAAGGAAGCTTTGGAACGCAAGCGATGAGGAAGTGCTAAATGAGGTTATGCGTTATATGGGTCGCATCATGCCAGAAACCGTAAACGCCATAGAGGGTATTCATACTGCCAGATTTGCTGAAGGGAACTATATCATGGAACCGGGTTGCGCAACAGCGATAAAGTACATGCGCGAGAATCACTACAAGGATGTGGAGGGGTTGTATCTCTGCGGCGAGTATATGTACACCGGTTCCTACGAGTCGGCTATCGCCGCGGGAGGCCGTACCGCCCAAGTAATCATGGGGCAGTTGGAGCACATATAGCTTCGCGGCTTTTAAAAGAAACCCATATAGGCCAGCGGTCAGGCAGGTGCAAAACATTTTGAACTAAACAGCCGGCGCGGTAGAGCGACGGAACAGACAATCCCTTAGCCAAAAGCAAAAATATCAGATACCTTTTTGAGAGCATAGAAAAGGCTTAAAAACAGGTATCTTTTTATTTTGGGTGTGACAAATTTTTGTGACAAAAGTTTTTGCTGAATAGCGAAAACACCAAGGACTGAGGACAATTAGTCCGAAAGTTCATACCCTTGGTGCTATTTCGCTTTTTGTATATGGTATTTTGTTACGGAATTTACGTTACAGTCTGCTGATAACATGATCACGAATGTTTTATACACACTCAAATTCTGCGCCAGGCAGCCTCATGTATTTGGCAGCGGTAGCCAACTGCATCTCGCTGGTGCTAACTCCGATTGCAAACCCCACTGCGTCACGTAAATGGCGTTCGATGCCGGTATCGGGGTTATACCCTGCGCAGCCCCACAACTGAATACAGTCGGAAGTAATTTCACGGGCCGTATCACAGATATACGCTTTAGCAAGGGGTGCGTAAACTACTGCGTCTTTATGGTTCGTTTCAATCATTCTGGTTGCGGCGATTAAGAAAGAGCGGCTCGCTTCTATTTTGCTCTTCATAAGCGCCAGCTTGTACTGGATTGAGCCAAGAGATGCGAGTGGCTGGAAATTTGTAGTGCGATGCTTGAGATATTCTACAGTCTTGTCAAAAGCTGCTCCCATTGCCCCCATAGCAAGAGCGGCACTTGTTACTGCATTTCCTTTCCCCCTAGGTACTGCATCCACCTTTTTCCTATTAATAACAGTGCCCGTTTTGGCTCCAAATTCTTTAGGTACGCGGACGTTATTCAACTCTATCGCACCATACATCGGACTATTTCCCATTTCAGGATTGGGGGTTATTTTCAGACCAGGAGTATTCTTTGCATCCATTGCCCATCTGTGCATATCGCCGTCAACAAGCCCGGTTACCATAAGAACGTCACAGAAAGATGCACCTGATGAAAATACCTTAGTGCCATTTATTACCCACTCGTCTCCTTCGAGCCTCCCGATATCGGCGTGTTCACTATAGTTACACTGTCCCTCGGGACTATTCTCCGCATCCGCAATAATAAGTTCGCCTGAGAGAAGCGCCTCTCCCCATTTGGCGAAAGCGGCAGGTAACTCTAGCGCAAGCAGAAGTGCAAACCCGCCGTTTTCCCCAGTGTGGATAGCTAATCCTCCGTTAACTCTGGCAACCTCTTCAAGGATTATAGTTTGAGCGGTTAATCGCTGCCCATACCCGCCAAGCTCTTCCGGCACAAATATTCTGAGATAACCTTTATCCCCAAACTTCTTGATAAATTCCTTTAATAAAGGATCTGCCGTTTCTGCCTTAAATGATTCTCTGAACCTGGGATCAATGAATTCCTCACAAAATTGTCTAACATTTTTCTTTAGCAGCCACTCCTCTTCCGTATACCCGTAACCTTCCCCGCCGGTTGCTATGCCCGGCATAGCGCCATGTAAATCGGACATTACTCTCTTGCCCCTTTCTCATTCAAATTTGTAAATATGCCTTATAAAAAAATAATAATCATTAGACGTCAACATAAAGACAACAAATAGTAACAGTATTGCACACCACGGGCAGCAGTTCGCTGACACTTTTCATTGGCATTTTTTTAGATCTTGCTAATTTCTTTGATCCCATAACTGGTCAGAAGCATTAAAGACATGGGCGGTCTTGCGCTGAAGCTCATAACACCGGGATACGATGGCATGCCGAACCGGTTAGTACTACTGCCTAATGCCAAGAGAGGTATGGGTTTTTCCTGATCCAGGGTTACCGATCATGACGATGTTTTGTCTATTCTTAATAAAATCACAAGATGCAAGTTCCTGAATATATCCTTCTGAAACATGTTCTAATCTGGTAAAGTCAAATTCGTCCAAAGTCTTCACTACAGGAAATCCGGCTTTTCTGATCCTGCGAAGCTGACCGGCTTCCTGTCTTTGCCTGAGCTCAGCTTTCATCAGTTCACATAAGAATTTATCGTAGCCATCGCCTGGCGAGAGTTGCCTTATGATATTTTCGTAACCGCTGAATGTTGGGGTTCTCAGTTGTTTAGCGTAGAGTTTAATCGTCTCTTTTAAAGGATTGATACTACTCATACCACAGCACCCACACTAAGGAAGCTGTCGTATTTTTCAAACTGTGGTTTTGTTACTTTGACATCCCATCTTGAAGGCATTTTTACCGGTTGAGAAGTCGTCTACTCTGGCAATGAGGTTTCGCCCAGGATCAAATTTAAATTTAGGAAGGTTAGCCATCCTTGCACTTGCGCTCTGCGCCATGACGCCAACGGTTTGCTCTCTGCCTGTGATGTTGTTCTCCCGGTATTTTAGACACCGGCGCAGGATTTCCGCATTTAGCTCCTCGATGGTTGCTACCCGGGGGATGGGAACAAGGATATTGCGTCTTCCCCAGCCGACCAGCCCCTCAACGAGCCCTTTTTCATGTCCGGCTGCGATGTTGCAAAATTCTGCTTTGAAAGCATAGTGAGCGGCTAGAGCAGCATACCTGTACTGTATTCCGGCATGGAAGCCAAAGCCTTCTTTTACTGCTACTTTGGCATTGTCAAAGATCACTTTGCGAGGATCCCCGCCAAAATACTCCAATCCACAGACTTGTCCTTCAAGGAAGCTTTCTTCGTTTTGCCGGTAAAATTCTTGGCAATAGATATCTGAACTGTAACATTCCCGCCTTTTCTTTCATTTCTAAAATTAGACTCCGCTTTAAATAAGGTTTAAATCCATTAGCTAATGCCCGTACGCCCCTTGATAATGCTTCACGCAGAAATAAATATCGTAGGCGTCTTTAGGTTTTCCTCTGCCTAACGCTGCAGTTTTCATAACTAAAAAGGGAATTATGGAAACAACCCTAGCTGTACCGGAATCACCCGCCCCATCGGGGCGTTTCGCTTCTAATACAATTTCTGTTGCCCCTACTTCAAAAGCAAAATTACCACCTTTAGCTTTTAATGCTTTTAATCCTTGAATATGTTGACCTCTTTTGCTTTCATTTGTACCACCATACAAAAAGGCGAGTATATCTAAGTCAACCTCATAAGTTTGGGCTTCGTCAAACCCTTCCTTACCTGTGCCTCCACTGACAATGATATATTGAAAATATTTGTCTTTATAGAGTTCTGCGGCTTTATCTAATCTGCCCTGCAATCTTTGTGACGGAGTTCCATCCAATTCAACCTTATTTCCTAAAACGATCCCAACATCACACTGACCCAGGTTATCGACTAATCCATCAATCGTGATCAAAATAGTATGTGATAGAAACCATAGTAGACCGGCAATTATTATTACTTTTAAAAACCTCTTCAGCATCATTTACCTCTCTGCAAAGAATTCTCCGAAAAAACGGTGTCCCCTAAAGCCTGATAATAAATCCGGTCTTTTTCCCCCTTTCAAATCCTACTTTTTCATAGAATTTAAGAGCTTCCTCGCCCCTGCCCGACATCAGCATCACTTTATAGCAGCCTTCTCCCTGCGCAATTTCCAGTGCTTTTTTCAGCAACCTTGTACCATATCCTTTATTGCGATAACCCTCGTACGTAACGACATTTTCGATCAATCCATACGGCTTTGCTCCCCTTGTCAGATTATTAACAATCACAAGGACACCATCTTCTTCATGGGTGCAAATGTTATTCCATCCTTCGTAGCTTGTTGTCCTGTTACTTCAAACCCAAGTTTTTTATATATTTCAACTGCATATGGCGACGAATTTACACTTATCTCGCCAATCTCTGATTTTTTCTGAACACACTTCTTTAAAGCTTCTGAAAAAAGGGCTTTGGCAATTCCCCTGCCGTGATATGCTTTATTAACAAAAAGCAGGCTGATATGACTATGGTCCCTCATCGCTATGACGCCTACAAGTTCTTCGCCGTCAAAACAGCCTGATATAAAAAATCTTCCGCTTTCCAGTAATATTTTAAGTTCTTCCGGCTGTATGAATTTTCTAAATGTATCAATCCCCTCCTGAGAATAGCCAGGCGCGACATATTGTGAAAAAACAATCCATATAAGGCTTGAAGCCTCGGCTAAATTATCGGGTTTTAATTCTCTGATTTCCATCTCTGTTCCTTTAACCTGCTCCCTTATATCGTTTATAATTGGTTAAATAACCCAAGGTTATAACTGGAAATTTATTTCTAATATAACATGGTGTGTAACCAACTTCCATGTTTTTTATGATCATTTTGTTTGTTTATAAAAATTCTCTGATTTCAGTCCAAATCTTACTCAATAATACAAAAAAGACGCTGTTTGAATCTGGCATCTCCTTGACGGCAGGCCATATTTCTAAAAAGCATCTATAATGATAAATTAACTCTCAAATCAGTATCTGTAAGTAATCCCGGATTGAAAGCATTAACGGTAATCTGTTTTCATATGAATCGCCTTTCATTGAGTACGTAGACAGGTACAGACAAGCCCTGATTATTAGGGCTTCGTACTACATTACTTTTCCCCGTCTAGCTCCCGGTTAATTCTTTCCTCAATTTCCTGATCGGTCAGATCATACGCGTCCATCAATTCCCTGGCCCTTTGTCTTTGTTCATAGTAGTAGGCGCGTTTTCTCCGCCTGAGTTCTGAGATATCACTGCCCCTATCATCGGTCCAGTCAATGTTCCGTCGACCTCTGATCGCTTTAAAGAAAAAATACGAAAGCGACGCTGTGACGACCAGCATCAAAAGCGCCGTTAACGGACTTCCAAAACCAAAACCTACGATCATGATTAACCTCCACCCATAAATCACCATGATTGTATCACAATGGCAATTTATTTCGTATAATACCTTAGCATGGTCAACGCTATATCTTCTTTCTTTATCTTATCATATTTCTGTTGAGTTTTAATGCTCCAAATCAGGTACCCGGTACGAATTAATTGAGGGAGATCAACATGAGTAATATGTTGTTTACCAACCATATATCTTTGGCAGCAGCTGCAAACGATCCGCGTTATTTTTCTATGGCCAGAGGGAATTACGGTAATCCCCGGACAGTTTCATTCCCGTATCCCCACACGGGACAGACAGGACAGCCAAGGGCCGTACTTCCGGCGGCATTTTTACCTGGTACCGTTCTACCGGCTGCAAATCTGCCAGGTACACTTCCGCCGGGCTCGGTTCTGCGAAGTCCTGTTTCCCCCTCTTCTATTCTTCCAGTTTCTTATCAAAACGGCTATCCGATGCTTGCTGCCCCGCAGATGACTGTCTCTGCAAATAATCTGAATAAGATCCTAATCGCCATTTTACTTCTTGTTTCCCTGGACTTGGTGTTTGTCCGGCCGGGCCGCTCTTTGCCTTCCATGGCATCGCGGCACTAGGCCGTCCATGGCCGTCGCCGCTCTTTGCCCTCCATGGCATCGCGGCACTAGGCCGTCCGTGGCCGTCGCCGAGCCTTGTCTTTCGTGACCATCCGTCTAGGGATTTGTTCTTTCTTTAGGCTGTTTTCCCTTCGTTTGTTTATCCTTAGGCTGCCTGATTCGGTCCTTTGGTTTGAAGATACTCGGTCTAAGGTTGTTAATCGGGACCGGATTACGTATCAGGATTGTGGACAGCGCCTTGATATCCATTGGAATCAATGGCCAGAGATACGGTACACCAAAAGAATTGGTCCGCAGCAGAACAAATAAAACAAGCAAAACGCCCGCTCCAAATCCCCAGAAATTAAACAGCCCGGCAGCCAGGACAAGGAATAGGCGGACAAGCCTGTTAGCCTGAGCCAGTTCATAACTTGGTGTCGCAAATGTCCCGACTGCCGCAATAGCGGTATACATCACAACCTCCGGTGTAAACAGCCCGACCTGTATCGCCACATCACCCATCATGAACACCGCGATTAAACCCAGGGCTGTAGCCAGAGGCGAAGGGGTATGAATCGCCGCCATCCGCAGCATATCGATTGACAATTCTCCCATTAGCACCTGAAACAACAAAGGAATTCTAGCCGGTTCTTGTACTCCGATAAATTTAAGTCCCTCGGGAAGCAGCTGCGGATTCAAAGCGGCAGCGAGCCAAAGCGGCGTAAGAAATACGGACAGAAATATCGCGATAAACCTGACCCACCGCAAATACATACCCACAACCGGCTCTTGGCGGTATTCTTCCGCATGCTGGACATGGTGCCAGAACGTACACGGCGCGATGATAATACTCGGAGAAGTGTCGACCATCACAATAACATTGCCTTCAAGCAAATGTATTGCTGCCACATCAGGTCTTTCCGTGTACCTGACCCTCGGAAACGGATTCCAGAATTTGCTTCCTAGAATAAATTCCTCAACTGTTTTTTCCGCCATAGGAATCCCGTCTATTTTTATATTTTTAATTTCTTTTTCAATGTATTCCACCATTTTAGGATTCGTAATATCTTCGATATAAGCAATGCAAACATCCGTTTTGGAACGGCTGCCTGCTTTCACGAGCTTCATCCGCAATCCCGGATCACGCAGGCGGCGACGAATCAGGATGGTATTAAAAACCAACGTCTCCGTGAAACCATCACGTGAACCCCTCGTTACCCGCTCAATATCCGGTTCCTGAGGCATGCGGCCCGGGTAAGTCCTGAGATCCACAATGATAGCCTGCGTTCTTCCCTCAATCAGTATCGCCATTGTTCCGGATAATAGAAAGTAGATGACTTCATCCATGGCTTCGACTTCCGAAACCTGCAGATCAACTATTTTGGACTTTACAAGCTTGTCTACCGCATTCACGGCGAGTTCCACGCGTTCGATCTGCGAAAGCACTTGCAGGATCATATTGCTGGCAGGTCTGCTGATCATTCCATTAACGGAATAGATTGCAATCTTTTTACCGCCGATGTTCATTTCCCGAAGTACAATGTCAAAGCTTTCAGGTACACCGAGTTTTTGATTCAAATAAGTGACGTTTTCCTGATAGTTTTTGGAAATGCTCATTGTCGTTTCTGCTGTTGAGCTCATATCATCAACCTTTCGGATTAAATACAATTGCTGTCAGATATCCGAACAATACCGCAACGGCAATTCCTGTTGCACCGGTCTGAACACCGCCGGCCAGAACCCCAAGTATGCCGCCGCTTTGTGCTCCTTCGATCGCACCTTTGACCAGCGTATATCCAAAACCGGAAAGCGGTACGGTTGCACCGGCACCTCCGATTTTGACCAGAGGTTCATAAAGCCCCAGTCCGCCAAGAATAACTCCACCGGTCACGTACCCGACCAGTACATGTGCCGGCGTGATTTTGGCTTTCGTCAAATCCATCAGCAGCTGTCCGGCGACGCACAGAAGTCCGCCAACCAGAAAAGCAGGTAAAATGTTATTCAGCATCCAAAGACCTCCCTTAACTCATTTCAATCGACACAGCATGACCAATTGCCGGCATGGATTCACCCTGTTGGGATGATACAGAACTATGAAGGCTTCCGCTTCCGACAAACAAGATCTTTTGCAGTTCACGGCTATTCAATTTATTCAGGAGATACCCTGTCAGCACGACCGCGGAACAGCCGCACCCGCTCCCGCCGGCATGTGTATCCTGTTCGCTGCTGTAAATCATCACGCCGCAATCTGAGAAGTTATTGGACAGCTGCAGGCCGCTTCGTTTCAAAACCTCAAGCAAAAGCTGAAACCCGACCATCCCAAGATCTCCGGTAATAATCATGTCATAGTAATCCGGCTGACGACTGAGGTCCTGAAAATGATTCAGGATGGTGTCGGCAACAGCAGGCACCATGGCCGCACCCATATTATTGGTATCGGTCTCACCGTAGTCTAAGACCCGGCCAAGCGTTGCACTTGTGATTTTGGGTCCTTCTCCTTGATCAGCCAGAAGGATGCTCCCTGCTCCTGTTACCGTCCACTGGGCATACATTGCTCTCTGGTTACCCTGCTCATTTGGGAAACGGTATTGTCTCTCTGCTGTCTCATGATGACTGGATGCACTGCAAAGTACTTTAGACGCGAACCCGCCGTCGATCAGCATTGCACCAAGGGCCGTGGAAAGCGCCATCGTCGAGCAAGCGCCATAGAGGCCGATAAACGGAAGACCGATTTGTCTGGCAGCATAGTTCGACGAAATAATCTGGTTCAGCAGATCCCCCGCCAGGTTATAATCCACAGAATTTAGCGGGACATTTGCTTTGGCCGCAGCTCTCGTCATGGAAGTTTGCAGCATTTTCATCTCCGTTTTCTCCCATGTCTTTTCATGCCCATAACTGTCTTTTAAGACCAGGTCAAAAGTATCTTTTAGCGGACCCTGTCCTTCCTTGGGGCCGACAACGTTATACCCTGCCAGAATAACCGGCGGCTGCCTAAATACAACTGTCTGATTGCCTGCTCTTTTGGAATGCAACATTTTTCCTTCTTCCTCCGTGTTTATCTGATTAATAAATAGATCAAGCCGACAATGATTGAACTTGTAATTCCATAAACCAAAACTGGGCCGGCAATCGTAAAAAGCTTCCCGCCTACACCGAACACATAACCTTCTCTCTTATATTCAAGTGCCGGTGAAACCATCGAATTTGCAAAACCGGTCACGGGAATGATCCCTCCGGCTCCCCCGTATTTGACAATCGTGTCATAAACACCGAGACCGGTCAAAATAGCCCCTATTATTATCAGCGTCGCTGTTCCTGCTGTCTGAGCAGCTGTTTTAGCCAGCCCGATGTAATTCATGTAAAAATTGACAATCATCTGACCAAAGCTGCAGATGATTCCGCCGACAACAAATGCTGACAGCACATTTTTCAAAACCGTTGGTTTTGGCGAAAACTTTTCTGTTAATTGTTTATATTCCTCCTGGGTCACCGCAACGGATGGAGGACGGAGTTTTGATTCCGACAATGATTTTCACCCCTTTTTTTGATTAATAATTCCCGATTTTTCGCTAAGAAATTCAGGTATTGTCAATTGTTTTATTTGTTTATCAACTTTATACCAGAATCAGTCAATAATTTCAGAACCAAGCACGAAGGAAATATTTGGGTGATGTCGAAGATAGATTTAACGACTTGTAATAAGGAGCGTGGCATCCATGAAAAAAAGAATTGAACGACAAACCCTGCATTTATATCTTGAAGGCGAACTCGATATGAAGAATGCCAGTGAATTAAAAAGCGTGATTGACCTGGATATAGAGAAAAAAGGAGTCAGGACGGTGATCCTGCATCTGGATGATCTCCGTTTCATTGACAGTTCCGGTCTAGGGGTTATCTTGGGACGATATAAAAAACTGCTTCCTCTTGAAGGAAAACTTAAAATTGCCAATGCTCCGCCGCATATTTACCGGATCATGGAACTGTCGGGGCTTCCCAAAATTATAGAATTTTTACCAAAAGAACCTGCCGTATAAATGAATTTAGAGTTGAAAGGAGAATAATCAATGGAAGTCAATAAAATAATTCTGACATTCTCGAGTCTGCCGCAGAATGTAACAATCGCCCGCATGCTGGCCTCTTCGCTTGGAGCCCAAATGGATTTGGCCTTAAGCGAGCTTGAAGAACTGAAAGTCGCTGTCTCTGAAGCAGTTTCCAATGCAATCATTCATGCTTACAGCAATGCACCTGATCAATTTGTCACGTTAGAGCTGGAGGCAGATGAAACGAAGATCTCCATACAGGTAACCGATAACGGCTGCGGTATCCCCGATGTGAATCAGGCCATGCAAGCTTCTTATTCTACGGACCCTGACAGAATGGGACTTGGTTTTATCTTTATGCAGTCCTTCATGGATGAACTGCGGGTTGAATCTGAAGTTAACAAAGGAACCAAAGTATTGATGGTGAAATACTTAAGCCACAACCGTCCGTCCTCTCATTAAGAGGGGGTGTGAAAATGATTCAACGACTTTCAGATATGAACCTGCCCCGTTTTCCCCTGCTCTCCGAACAAGAATTGATGGAGCTTTTGCACAAAGCCCAAAATGGCGACATCGATGCCCGGGAGCGTTTGGTCAATTGTAATTTGAAGCTCATTTTTAATATGATCCAGCGTTTTTCCCACAGGGGATATGATCTGGAGGATCTCTTTCAGATCGGCACCATTGGCCTAATCAAAGCCATCGATAAATTTGATTTCTCGTACGGTGTTAAATTTTCTACGTACGCCGTACCGATGATCATTGGAGAAATCCGAAGATTTTTAAGAGATGACCATCCGATTAAAGTTCCACGTTCTTATAAAGAGCTGGTTTACAAAATCAACCGTTCCCGAGAAAAGCTTTCTTCGGAATTAAATAGAGAACCCACGCTGAACGAAATTGCAGAAGATATTGGCACCCCGAGCGAAGATATTATACTCGCCATCGAAGCAGTGCAAAGCCCGTCGTCGATACATGATACGCTTTATCAGGACGATTCCGATCCTATTTATGTGATTGATCAAATTCCGCAGGAGAAGGATGCCGATCCGGGATGGTTTGAAAAAATTGCCTTGCAGGAAGTTCTCGATAAACTGCCCGGAAGGGAGAAAGAGGTTCTGTATCAGCGATTCTTTGAGGACAGAACGCAAAATGAAATTGCTAAAGTCATGAACCTCTCCCAAGTCCAGATTTCCAGGATCGAACGCGCGGCCTTACTCCATTTAAAGCAGATTCTGAACGACAGTCCTTCTGAATACGAGTAGATCGCTTTGTAAATCCCGTTAACAACAAAGATAAAGTGGCTTTGCTCGGATTCGTCTGAAGATAATGGAAGCAACGTTACTTTGGAATCGAGCTACTAGTTGGCATAGATCGGCGGGGTCATGCTGTAGGACTGCCGGACCGTACGCTTGAACATCTCCAGCAGTCCTGCTTTTCCAACTGCTTCTCCAGCTACAAGCTTTATGCTGGCTGCTTCTTTCTGGCCGCAATAAATGATCATCTCTCCGAGCTGCTGTCCCTTGGCAATTGGTGCGGATACCGGGTTTGCAAAATACCTGGTTTCAATCCGGCATTCTTTCTCCTTCCCTTTTTCAACACACAAGCCGACAGCTTCCTGACTGACAAGGTCAACTGTTTGCAGCTTCCCTTTATGAACAATGACTTCTCCCTGTTTGGAACCGGCAGGGGCAAATTCTTTATAAACATAATTGGCAAAACCATAATTGTACATCTTCATAGACTCCTGAAAATGGCCTCTGACCTGCGGGACTCCCATGACAACACAGATCAGTCTCAGGCCATCTCTTTTTACGGTTGAGGCCAAGCAGTATTTCGCTTCCTGCGTCCAGCCGGTCTTAAATCCATCGGTTCCCTCATACCACCATAAAAGTTTATTGGTGTTCCATAATTTAAAATCGCCGTTGCGCAGTTCATATTCCTTCATGGATGTCAGCTGTGATACCAGCTGGTATTTGAGTGCTTCCCTGCCTAAAATCGCCAGATCATAGGCACTCGTGTAATGCCCCTCAGCCGGCAGTCCGTATGCGTTGGCAAAATGGGTATTCTTAAGTCCTAATTCCTTGGCCTTTCTGTTCATCGAATCCACGAATTCCTCATGGGTTCCTGAGATATGTTCCGCAACAGCCACGCAGGCATCATTTGCCGACCCTACTGCGATCGAGATCAAGAGTTCTTTCAGGGTGAACTTCTCTCCTGGTTCAAGATATATTTGCGATCCGCCGAGAGAAGAGGCATTCTCACTCGCCGTCACCGTGTCGGTCAGTTTGACTTTGCCCTCTTCGACAGCTTCTGCTGCCAGCAGCATTGTCATCAGCTTCGTAACGCTTGCCGGAGGCAGTTCCTTGTGAGCATTCTTTTCATAAAGAATTTTGCCCGTTGCCGCATCCATAAGAATGGCACTTTCAGCAGATGTCTCAATATTTGCGGCCTTTACCGGCGCCGCAATCCATCCGAGCAAACATGCCGCGGCCAGAACCACTGTCAGCATCCGTAAACAAAATTTAGGCATACTAAAACCTCCCAAGCTAAATTGTGTTTGTTGTTTTAGTATGCCCTTATAAAATTAAATCATGTTATGTTTCCAATATTCTTCAGATTGGATTAAATCCTCTGATTAGATTAACTCCTCTGATGCTTTCCCGGTACTTTACTAACCTTCCAGCCGTGCCAATAACAAGGATTCAGATACGCAAATGGTCTTGGATAGGTTTTATGTTTCAAAACGCAACCGCGAACCACTTCGATTTCATTCTCCACACACGCTGCGTCAAGTTCAGGTGTCCAATTCTGTTCCTGAAACCAGATTGCTTTGGCCTCGCATTCCACAGTTTTCCTGACAATGTCCTGAATCAGCTCCGCCCTAAGGCACGGAACCACAACATCAACTCTACCCTGAAGTGCGCTTAAATCCGGATAAACCCTGCTCCCTTCAAATGTTTTTAGATCCGGAGCAACCAGGTAGACCCTGCAGCCAAAGTACTTAAGACAATGGGCTGCTTTCCAAGCATGCTTATGCTTCAGAAAACGGTCTGAACTGGCATAGACAGCATACCGCATACTTGTATCCAGACTGCCGGAAAACGCATAGATCGTCTTGGCTTCTTTCATCGGTTTCACTCCAGTCAGCGTCAGTATCGGGTTAGACCCCACGCATGAGTGTAATGTTTACAAATGATTGATCAACAGGTATATAAAGAACCGTTAAATAGCTGTATTTAAGAATAGTCTATGAGATGCGCATTTAAAAATTGCCTGAAGACACAAAAAGACCTAAACCTTTTACCGTTCAAGTCTTTATTTTTTCTAAGTCTTTATTTCGTTCAGGTCATATTAAGTTTTTCAGGTGATATTGAAATTCTCAGAACGTAATCTCCACCGGGTCTGCGGTAAAGGAATAAATCGCTGCTGCGGCTTGCGTAAAGTACAGAACCTCACAAAGCCCGTCATCGCACTTGTACATATTTCTTAAACTTGGATTGGCTTCGAACATCGCTTCACGTGCTTCAGGGCGCGGATCAACGGCAACTTCCCCGACGAGACGGATCCATTTGTCTCCAACCATTCCGGAAATTTCAACTTTCGGGTTCTTAAGCAATTGTGCAAAGACATTTTTCTGATTATTGGTGCAAATGTACGTTTTCCCGTCATACTCTGCGACGGCGCCGAATGGACGGACATGCGGCTGATCACCGTCTACTGTAGCAAGGTAAAATGTCTTGGCGTCAGCCAGAAACTGGGCAATTGGATTCATGATCTTGACTCCTTTCAGAATAACACGTTATAATTGTGACATATCATCATAATAACAGATATCCAATATCGAACAAGTACGATTATTTTCTATTCTAAGTATTCAAATAGATACTATACATACTATAGATACTATGGACACTAACCATGATATTACAAGAAGTGGAGCAAAAAAATGGAACAAGAAATCAATTTGTTTGGCAAATGTCCGTACTTTACCGCCCAAAAAATTTTTTCCGGAAAATGGTCCATTCTGATTATTAACCATCTCAGAGAAAAGACCCATCGCTTTGGTGAATTGCAGCGCAAGATCCCGGGTATCACCCAGGCCACACTGACCAAACAGTTGAGATTTCTCGAAGAGTTCGGTATGATTGACCGCTATGTTTATCCGGAAGTACCGCCAAAAGTCGAGTATTCCCTTAGTAAGATCGGCCAGGAATTTATTCCGGTATTAGAGCAGTTTGAAATTTTCGGCAATAAGTTCATCGCCCAGATGTCCGAATATAACGGTCATTTTACCGGATCACTGTCGAAACCGTCGGTTTAAGCAGCGGCTTTTCTTCGCCAATGGTAATCGCCTCTGCAGCCTTTGCCAATCCAAGCGAACTTTTTTCGGCAGAAGAAGTATAAAGCATGCATAATGGTTCACCGCCTTGCACTGCGTCACCGGCCTTTTTCAACAGATAAACGCCTGCGCCAAGGTCGATCTCACTGTCTTTGTTTTCCCGGCCGGCTCCAAGAACCATGGCTAGAAGTCCAATCTTCCGAGCATCAATATGCTGAATATAACCTGCTCTTTCGGCTTTATAAACGATTTTCTCTGAAGCCAGGGGCAGGTTTTTGGCATGCAGCACGGCCGTATTGCCTCCCTGGGCTTGAACAAACGCCAAAAACTTCTCCCAGGCTCTGCCGCTCTGCAGTGTATCTTTCAGGATCTCTCCAGCTTCCGTGGTTGTAGCGGCTTTCTTCCCGAGCACAAGCATCCAGCTTGCCAGTTCCAAACACACTTCCATTAAATCATCAGGTCCTTTGCCCTGCAGACACTCAATCGCCTCGAGAACTTCAATACCATTGCCGACGGCCCTCCCGAGCGGCTGATCCATCCTGCTCAGCACCGCTACCATATCTCTGCCCAGATTTTTACCGATCCCAACCATGATTTCCGCCAGTGTTTCGGCTTCTTCCAAAGTCGCCATAAAGGCACCTGAACCGTATTTTACATCCAGCACAACTCCCTGGGCGCCCGCAGCAATTTTTTTGCTCATGATCGAAGAAGCGATCATCGGAATCGAATCGATGGTTGCCGTAACATCCCGTAAGGCATAGAGTTTTTTATCTGCTGGAACCATCCTTCCGGTCTGAGCGATAACCGCTAAGCCGATCCTGCCGACCTGCTGCAGGAATTCC
>JAMPIU010000040.1 GCA_023667845.1 Dehalobacter sp.
ATTGGAGTACAAAGAGGTTATCGAGGCCCCTCCATCAGGAGAAAACGTTCTGTTATTCATCGATCCGCCTTACTGCGAGGCTGATCAGAAAAGAGCATATAAAAATCATTTCACCGAGAATGACCATCATAATCTATGCGAACTCCTAAAAAACACTGAGCACAGGTTCGTGCTGACGTATGATAATTGTAAGACAATAAGAGACCTTTACGAATGGGCCAACATACACCCGTTTGCATGGCAGTATAACACGGCAAACGTAAAAAACGGAAAACGGATCTGGGGGGATGAATTGATAATTACAAATTATTAATTTAGTATATCAAAATTATTCAGGGTAACCTGGCCGCAATCGAATTTAAAAATATCTTTTAACCTTGGTTCGCCCCATTCTGCCGATCTTTCATGGTGTGGTAAATCGTTTGTTTCAATGATGTAGTAGTTAAATGCATCCGGATCTATGCCTGTCGGGCCGTTCTTAATCGATCCCGGATCGATCACTACTATAAGCAGATCAAAAGCATCCGGAGTATAGAGACGTTTTGGAATCCGCCCATGAGACCCCTTAATCTCCACACCGAGTTTTTTACCATTGGAAATTCTCTGGGTGATTCCTTTGATCTGAACCGATCTGCCGTCAGGGAGATAGCCGTCGACCTTGACCTTTGAATGACACGAAAAGGTTGACACACCCGGAGGTAATAAGGTAATATCTCTTCTTTCAAGCTCTTGTTTGCAGACAATTTCCCTGAGTGCACCTTTGATATTCTGACGGTAAAGCCGAAAATTTGCCGGTTCCAATATAGTATTTATGATCTCGATATCGCTTAATGAAACCATCTCGCCAGTTCTGGGAAGCAATGCATTGTCATGGGTTAGATCTGCTAACTGAGTGCGTACGTCAACGTCAATTAAGTCAAATCGGTTTATCCATTCGTTTTCCCAGGTAAAACGTTGAGGATCCTGAAATCTATCCGGGTAATCCTGATGTATTTGTAAAGCATCCTTTGGGCAGATGATTATATTTTTATCCGGACAGAGACCCACCAAAAAGTCTGCAAATTCACCGGGGGTATATAATGCATCAGGAAACCTCTCTTTTCCATGCGTCTTATGGAACCGATATCCGATTTGAACTCCCTCAATGGTTTCCCGTAAATGTTGGGTTTTAAGCTGTAACGTATGACCGTTAACAATCAAATCGACAATGTCATCGCCAGAACCGGGCTTACTATCGTAGCCGTTGGCAGACATTAGCTTTTTAAATGACGTCTCAAAGCAATAGCCGATTAACGTGCGTCTTACCGCATCATTTTCAACAAAAAGTGCATCAATGTTATTCCAGGGCAAATTCCCTAACCCTTTTTGAAACCCTGTGACAATGCTTCCGTCGTCTTCAGGCGTCACATCCATATCTGAATGTAGCCTTTACTCGGCAATAAAAACTCCACCTGAAATCCTATGTATTTTT
>JAMPIU010000041.1 GCA_023667845.1 Dehalobacter sp.
CGCTCCCCACAGCCACAGCACCGCCAGGGGGAACCAGCGTGTGCAATTGCTCCATTGATTACAACTGTTCTGATTTTTCAACCCACTCCGAGGCGCAAGCATGTTTCAGCTCTTGCGGCGGCTCCAGCACCTATAACTGGTCTGGGATGGATGGAGATCATGACGGTCAGGCATGCGAAAGTTTACCGTGATTAATCAACAACCCATTGGTTTATCAAAAGTTTACAAGTATAATCGTGGTAATTAATTTTTTTTCAGAACAATGTGTTTCATGAGGTGAGGGAATGAAAAAGATTGTCGTACTAATAAGTGTCCTAATTCTGTTGAGTGGATGTGGCGCTAAACAAATAAGCCCGGACGACATTCAAGCCACGATCTCAGTGGGGATAGAGCAAACCCAATTAGCCAACCCCACTAGCACGAATACCAGTACACCGACAGATACTCCCACCTTTACGACTACATTCACAAATACCCCGACAGTCACACTCACTCCAACCATCACCGATACCCCAACCATCACTCTCACTCCAACAGTGACAGATACTCCCACTCCCAGCCTTACCCCTACGAGAACCAATACACTCACTCCTACTAAGGCGCCATACCAGTTTACACAGACTGCATACGTGAAGACCCAGGAGTACATTGCTCGCTATGTTCAAGTTGACTGGAGAGACTTTATTACATACCCTGAAAAATACAACAGTGAATATATTAAGCTTACTTGCCGTGTGTTTAATGTGGTTAGTAACGAACAATTCCAGTGTTATTTTCCGGGCACCTACGAGGCTTATATTGTCGAAACTAAAGAAGAGTACGATGACATATATGAAGATTCATGGCTAACACTTTACGGTGTTGGGAAAGGTCAAGACTGTTTTTCTAACGCTTATGGTGCACAAATCTGCCAACCTTTGGTTCTTGTCGACTTCTATGTCAAGTAATATCGAACAATTGACATTAATCGGGCACCAATAACAACAAACTGGAGAATTGCTCTCCAGTTTGTTGTTAACACGTTGAAGGCGAAATTTTTTACTTTAGCTCATCAGGTAAGGGTTCATAAGTCCAACCAGATACATCGATGGTAAAAAGGAAATCTTTTGTTACATCATCATAAGTGGAAGAATTGTATGCGCCTTCTACCAAAATCACTATCTGTGTCACTTCATCCCAAGAAGACCTTTTTATTCCAGTGCGCATTCCACCAATAAGATATGATCCAGGCAAAATATCGTTGTCGAGTTCATCACCGAAATCACCTCTCCATGAGTAATCACTAAAAACTACCTGTTCACCATTGACAGAAGCTGTTAGAGAACCATAACCAAATTTAATGACTTCGTTTGTACTATTTACGAAACGAAAAGTAAATTCAACAATCGTTGACTTATCATCATAAATCTCATCGTCGAACAGGTCTTGATCAAATGCAGATTTTGGTGCAACGACGATACGGGCAACCTCGACCAAAACGCCGCCATCTTCCTCAGATACTACATAATTTTTAGCGATACCCTGACCTGGCAGCTCAGTTGGCGTGCTTGTAGGTTCCGGTGTGTTCGATGGTCTGGGAGTTGATGTAGGACGCGGGGTGTTCGTGGGATGAGGAGTGTTAGTGTTGGCTTGAATTTCGGAGGGTTCTTCTGATTGGGGAGTTGTGACATTTACAGCTTGAGTTTGTTCGATTCCTGCACCAACAGTAGATTGAATATCCTCATTTGATAATTGGGGGGATGAGCAACTGGTTAAAAGAATTGCAATAACAAAAAACAACACGATAGGTTTCATCGAAAAGCCCTCCTTTAATTGATTATTAAAAATTATAGCACAGCGCACTAAACAAAAAGCCCATCGCTTGCTCCGTTTTGAGATTGGCAAGGCCTGAGTAATGATCTTTGTAGATCAAACAGATTTGCTTGTCTACTATGGACAAAGTGATTCAACTAATCTATTGTCCAATCTCGTCGCATAAAACGAAAGTGATGTTTCGTCAGAAATATCTGTCATTCTTACATGTACTACAGCGTTACATCTTGTAAATACCAGGTCGCCAAATTCCACTTTACTTCCCAGTACTGTCATAGAAACATAGGAAATCACTCCTTTTTCCCCAATATCTTCAACAATCTTTGTGCTATCACCCAACCCTTCTACCGTTTTTGCATAAGCCTCTTCAATTTTCTCCAGTGAGGTATACACAAAAACTGTCACCCCACCACTCACCTCAGTTGCTTTAGCAAATTGTTGAAATATCGTATAATCTGCAAGAGGCAGCTCATTGAACATTTCTGGAGCTTCGTAACTAATATGACCTCCGGTCAGCCCTGCAGGTAAGTCCCCGTATTGAATTAGTATTTCATCTAAAAATATATCGTCTATTTGAAAATCTGTGGGCGTTACCGTGCTTGTAGGTGTTGGAAGTGGTGTGAGCGTTTGCGTTGGTGAGATAGTTGAGGTATTGGTAGGTAATTTTGTGTTGGTACTGGTTGGAATCGCTGATTGAGTTTGCTCAATGGCTTTTTGTATTTGCTCGGAGTTTGGCGAACAAGCAAAGAGAAGACAAACAGATAAACTAAGTACAAGTAATTTTTTCATGAACCCTCCTGTTGTTGATAAATAGTAAATGATTTATAGAATTCAATCAAATTATTAATCAGGATATTTTTCAAGCAACCCTTCCAACCTCATTTTCATAAAAATAATGTGTGGGTTGGTGGTTCTTTTTGTTTGATCTTCAATCATTGCTCTTGCTTGTGAGGCAGTAATTTGTCTTGATAACACAAGTTCTCTGGCATAATTTATTGACGCGGAAGCCATGATATCTATGAGGTTATTTTTCTTGGCTAGGTCAATGGCTTTCTCATAGAGTCTTTTGCCTTCCCCTAAATTGTTAGATCGTAGATTTATAAGACCTCTTGTCGCTTGTAAAGTTATTTGCACATTCAGAGATTCACCTGTGCTATCTATAGAAGCCAGAACTTCG
This sequence comes from Dehalobacter sp., assembly GCA_023667845.1. Taxonomy (NCBI): domain Bacteria; kingdom Bacillati; phylum Bacillota; class Clostridia; order Eubacteriales; family Desulfitobacteriaceae; genus Dehalobacter; species Dehalobacter sp. The sequence goes on from JAMPIU010000041.1 coordinate 2,990, forward strand.
TTCGCTTCTTCAACTAGATCCTGGTTAGCTAACGCAAATGCCAAATTGTTTTTCAAAAGCAAATCGTTTGGATTTGCTCGTAAACCCTTATTGGCAAATTCCGCTGATAATGAAAAATCCTCTAAACCTATTGCCGCAATATAAGATCCGAAAACAGCAGGACGACTAGAAAATGGTTCATCCATCAGCCAATCTTTAGTTGCTGCAATTGCTTCTTCCCATTTCATCAACTTAGTCAAATCTAATGTCCGAGCCTCGTATGCTTTTGGGACATCAATAAGGGGCTCTTTTCGTTCTTGGTTGTTAATAAAATCGGGAAATAACCAGATTGCCTGAGCAATAGAATTTTCTGTTGGTTCCTTTAGACTCAATTTTATTAATTTCTTCGATTGGTGGAAATTCTTTTCAAAAAACTCGACTGTTGCTAGTGCACTGGCTAATTCGGATATATGCAATGGACTAAATTTCCTTGACTCTGATAAAGTCCTCCCGAATTTAATGTTCTTTGACCTTTCATCAAGCACCTGGGAAACAGCAATTTCAGCTGACAAAAGCCATGGGTCTCTGCGCGTTTCCTCCCCAGATAGTATAAATTTGGCTCTATCGGGTTCTCCAATATGGACAAATAATCTACTTGCAGCTCTAATTATTACTCGATTTGAGTCAGTCAAGGCCAAGGCATTCCTCATGGAATCGACTGCTTTGTCTGTCTGTGCAAGAAGGGTATAGAAATAGGATAGATCCATCCATGCGATTGGGTTGTCTGGGTTAAATCTCAATATCTTTTTAAGATCATTGACATGTTTATATATATTCATTGGTCTATTGACGGCGTTGAGATAGAGCGAGTAATCTATAGGTTTTTCCTCAACTAATCCCACAAGTCTGTTAGCCATTGAAACTACGTCATTCTTGATATTTATTTCTTCTAACAATAGCATGTTGGCGGCATCGATTCCAAAATTGGGCATGCTATTTACAAGTGACGCTTCAACAAGCTCTATCGCAGAGGAGATATCCTGTTTCTTTTCCCACTCATGCACTTTCGAATTTAAATCACTAAAGTCTATTTTGTATTCTTTGGGAATTGATGGTAAAAGCTCACCATTTTTTGAGATTAATTTGAATAATCTCCAACGAGGAATGATCCTTCGAGCAGATACGAGCTCTTTTATCGTCATGATCGTAATAAACTAATTATGTTAGCTTCAGCAAATCTTGCATAGTGGTCGAAGCGAGAAATGTAATGATCCAATGTGAATTGATCTGGAGATCCAACCCCCCTACGAACCCCGCGTTTTTCAGGCTCAGGATTGCTTAATTCCAACACCATCTGAGGAAGATCTTTTTTCAACTGAGGAATGAGGTGATCAGAAAAATCACTTACGATTTCAGTCATAGCCTTCTTGATGAATGGAAGAACAAACGAATAATTACCATACTGTCTTGTGTAATGTAGTTCAGGTGGTAATTTATCAAATATCAGAGGTGTTAACATAAGTCCTGTGAACACATAATGGATTAAACTGCCTAAATGATACAAATCTGTTCCTAGTCTTCTGACCTTCCACTCAGCACTTTGATATCCATATAATTGCTCGATTGGAGCATAATTTCTATCTCCCGCAAAAGTACAATCTTCATGAGGAGCAATATGATTCAAATATGATGATCGACCAAAATCTGCTAGTTTGTTTGTGTTGTCATTAAAGGTCAAAATATTAGATGGCTTGATATCTTGATGGGCAATGCCTTGTCCATGAATTTGTTGAATGCCAACAGAAACATGATGCAAGGCTCTTAGATTGTAAGCTAAGTCAACAGAGTTGCTATAATCGATTTTCTTCCTAATGTTTCCATCAGCTAATTCAAATAATATATATTGAGCAACATCGCTAGGGTCAGAAGGATTTGGTCGGATAACGTCTTCTCCAATAGCTACAACAACTTTATCCAGGTTAGCGTCCTTGCACTTCTGAAGTACAAGTTTTTCAAAATTGAAGGCCTGTGTTAAAAGAAAAAGTTGCAACGCAGGGTCTGGGGCTTCCTGTGCTTCATCAAAATTCAGCACTTTCATGAAAGCCTTATCATTCTTGTCGTTTTCAACTAAATAACAGACCGAAAAGTGCCCACCCGTATCGTTATCATTCTTCTCGATTTTCTTTATGACTTTCCATCCTCCATTTAATGTAATTCCTTCTAAAGAATGGATAATACTTGTTCCCATTATTCTCTCCTTATAGATAGATCATGAATTAAGTAGTCCGGTTCAATTTACTTCAGGTTCTATCCCGTAAAGCGAAAGAACCATGCGATCAACTTCAAATGCAGTTGCTTCAATGATACCTTGAAGATGCTGCTTTTCGTGGGAAGTTGAGGAATGGTATCTGTGCATTTCCAGCATCTTCCCAACAAGCACAATAATCCGTCCTTTTTGCTGGACCTGTGCAGGGTTGGAGGGGTCGACAACATGAATTGGGAAGTTCTGGAAAAACACCCAACTTGGCTCGTAGAAGTCACCGCGGAGTTTCGGGAACATCTGAGTAAACAAGAACATTGAAACCGAACTATTCAGAATTCCTAGCAAATAGAGATCATCGGAAGGAATAATGAAGCACTTTTGATTGGTATAGATGCCAGTCTGATCAAATGTAAATTCAGGTTGTTTACAGATATTTGGATAAACAATTTTTGGCTTTGAGAATTCCTCATGATAATCGATTGCGTCCTAGATTTCATACCACGCATATGATCCAGGCTTCCGCCCTTTCCATTCACCCTTCCAATCGACTGGCTTTGGCATTAATTCGTCCTTGAATTGGCTAAGGTATTTCTTAATTGCCGGATAATTGTTGATCTTGATTCCACGCCGCGTAAATATTAGATATTGTTTTACCGGAATTGGGGCATAGCGTTTGATGTCACGCCCCTGGGCAAAGGGTTTGATCAGTTCTGCGCTGCGAGGGTCTTCGGCGATTAGGCGGTCTTTGGTTTCCTGGTCGATGACGAAGGCTTTGTTCAACCCGGTCAGGATGCCGCGATAGACTTTTCCATTGACATATTCGCCCAAGGGAATCGAATTTTGACGGATCTTTGCGAGCAGGTCCTGGGTTTGCTTACCGGCAAGTGACCAGCCGTCCTCTTCAAAGCAGGTCTGGTCAGAAATCTCGCCATGCTCCGCAACATATTCCTGCAGTGATGCAAAATCGAGCGTGTCAACGGTTGTAAGCCGAGGTTGAAAATGGGGCGGGTTGTTGGAAACACGCAAAATGAGCGGATAGGTGGTGGCACCGGTGAAGACTGGCAGATCGCCAAAGTCAGTGATCTCTTCGATTGATTTGGTTTTGAGCCACTGGCGCAATTTGAAGCCGTATTTGGCACACAGCCATTTGTTGGCAACGATGTAGCTAAATTGCCCTCCAGGCGCAAGCAGCTTGACCCCTTTTTCAATAAAGTAGCTGTAGATATCGGCTGTACCTGTGAAAACCTCATAGATGCTTTGGTAGTAGGGCTTATCCTCGCCCAACGATTCCTGGCGGATATAGGGCGGGTTGCCGATGACGGCGTCGAAGCCGCCGGCAGCAAAAACGTGGGGGAAGGCGCGCTGCCAGTCAAAGGGGTTGACACGATGGATCTCTTCTTCGTCCGGGAACATTTGCCCCTGGAAGTAGTCCCAGCCGATCAGCGAATTTCCGCAGCGGATGTTTTGACCGAGGTCGGGTAAGACGCGTTCGAAGCCGAGCGCCAGCTGACCGGTTTCGCCCTCGAGCAGTTTGAGCAGCAGTGAGAGCTTGGTGACCTCCACTGCCTGGGCGTCGATGTCGACCCCGTAGATGTTTGAGGTGAGGATGCGCTTCTTGGTTTCGGTGGTGAGGCGATATTCACCGCCTTCCGTGGCGACCAGGGGCGGGTTTTTGCCGCGCGAGTGGGATTGCGGGTCGTGGTTGAGGTAGTAGTTGAGGTGCCAGTCCAGCAGGTATTGGTAGGCACCCAGCAGGAAGGAGCCGGACCCGCAGGCGGGGTCTACCACGCGCAGGTTTAGGGCCTGGGTGGGGGTGAGAGAGGG
>JAMPIU010000042.1 GCA_023667845.1 Dehalobacter sp.
TTTCAGCAGTAACCAGGCGTTCACGGGCTGCTGGTGTGCGCGTAGCCGTCATTTCGGGAGCGCTGGGGGAAGGCGCGCAGAAAATGGTTGAGCTGGGGGTTAGTGATCTGGTGCAGGCAACGCCCATTGGGCAGAGTTTGGAAGAAGCGCTTGCCCACGCCGCTGAAAATTTGGAGAAGGCAGTGGGAGAGTATTTTGTGGCGATTAAAATTTAGATGAGAACAAAAGGAAATCATAGAATTCATCGGTCTGGTTGCGCAGTGTAATAGTGTAGGTCAGGTTGCGCATTTCAACCTGACGTCACATCCATTTTCAAATTCCTGTTGGCGACTTTGGAAAACCAGAATGTACATTTCAATCTTGGGTTACACTGTATGAATGCCAAAATTCATCCGCAATTACATTGCCGGCGGTACCTATTTCTTCACCCTGGTTACATCGGACAGAACAAAATTTTTCACAGATAAGAGATACATCGAGAGCTTCCTTTCTGCACTTTCTACCATCCAAAAATATCATCATTTTGATCTGATTGCCTATTGCGTTTTGCCGGATCACATTCATCTCATTTTGACCCTTGCAGAAGATGACAAAGATTTTTCATCAAGGATTAAAGAAATAAAGAAAATGACCACCAAGAAATCACGTGAATTTAGCGGAGACCACAATATGATAATTTGGCAGAAGCGTTTCTGGGAACATACGATCAAAGACCAGGAAGATTTTCAAAATTGCTTTGACTATATCCATTACAACCCAATCAAACATGGATATTCTGACAAATATGATTGGTTATGGTCCAGTTATTGGAGTTATTATTCTGAAGGAGAGAATAATGCTCCTGAAATCGATCCAAAAAAATTTCAAAACAGTATGAATTCGTTCGGGGAGTGAAAAGAATAACGCCAGGAATAGTTACATTCGTGACGTCAGGTTGAAAAGCGCAACCTGACCTACGAAAGAACACAAGAGCCGGACTGGAGAGAACAATTCGTCTTACGACCTAACCCCTCTTATAACTATCGAGAAGTGATATTCTCATAAGTAATAATTAAATATTAAACAACCCATCCCTGCTCCCCTACCCCGACAACCAAGGTGCTGCCAGCTCAACCAGTTTGTCATCCTGAACGAAGTGAAGGATCTTAGAGGTGGAAGGGCAAAAGCAAGATTCTTCACACACGAAGTGTACTGCGCAAAAAAAGCTCTGAATGACAGAAGTAGCCGGGGTCAACCTCACTACCCTGATAAATAAAAATGGCTGGGAGTGCCAGCCATTTTCTAGATATCAAAGAAGCAAAGACTTACGCCCCAGTCATCATGGCGGCGACGTCGGCTTCGACGGTATCAATCGGTTTCAGGTCAAAGGCTTCCACGATCACCTTAACGACATTCGGCGAAAGGAAAGCCGGCAACGTGGGTCCAAGCCTGATTTTC
>JAMPIU010000043.1 GCA_023667845.1 Dehalobacter sp.
CGGCTGGATTTTCTTTGAAAAATATTTTGCGATTTTTAAGCGGTGTCCAGTCCGAAGGTGTGGAAATAAATTTCCCCAGATACGGTTTGGCAATATTCAGGACAAAATCATGAGGCAGGTCCTCAGGTGTTTTAATACCTTCTCGTGGGTTTTCAATCATCCAGAGTATAGCAGCAACAATGCCTGCAGCTACCTGAAGAGTAGTAGCATTCTGGCTGGGAGCAAGGGATCTGGCCTCTTCAATGCTCAATGAGCTTCCAGTCCACCATGAATTATAAGAATGGCCCATCAAGAGTGCACCCATTATATCCTCGCCAGATATGATTTCATTTGTCATGATCCTGAGTTTGGGTTGAAGCTCATAATTCCTGCCTCGCAATTCGCAAAGAGAGGAAAGTGTATCTTGACAGGGCATATATGCATAGTGTACGGTAGGCCGATAGACCGCCTTGTCATCTTCCCAAACAGTTAACAGTTCTGAAAGGCCATATGCTTCGCCATGACGGATCGCCATACCTACAATTTCTTCGTCTGGTATCCACGATCTGACCCATGTATTAATGCCCATCCGGGGCAAGAAAATCGTATTTTTCGGTCCGTACGGAGGTATATGTGCCAGGGGCGGTAATTTGCTCTCATGTGTTCCCCAGGCTATTTCAACCGGAGCCGTCCCTTCTTCTCTCAATCCTTCAATGCTCCATGTCCCTACAAATTCATTTACCTCCTTTGGCCGGTTGGTAATTTGAGTATCCCGCTCGCTACAATGGATCACTTTGATCCCCAATTTTTTAGCCAGGCGAGCAAAATCCATTTTTTTTGCGAGGAGGGCAATCTCCTGTTCCTCTTCAGGAGAGACTTTCTTATCAGCACAGGTGCGGGCGGCAATATCCAGCAAGCCTTGCTTTACGAAGTGAGTTATCAGGCCAGGATTTGCGCCATGGTCAACAACAGCAGTCGGCGCATCTTTCCAATCACGGGAAAGTTCAAGCAATCTCATTTGCCGTAAATAAAGCGATTTTTCCAATAGACTTTGAGTCAAAAATTTCTCAGCAGGATTCCATACTTCGACCGAAGTGTTAACGTACAATACATTGTGATCATGGCACCACTCGATGATCTCATTGGCATCGATGTTCCATGAAAGATCAATGATCATGCCTTCATTTTCCATGTATTGTGACAAAACCTGATTCAAATTTTTTGGGGTAATTTTTTCACAGACAAATCTTAATCCCTGATTAGTATATTTTTTCAGGGCTTTTGATTTGTCTTCAAAATCAATTAAGGTAATGTTTTCTAGCGGAACATCGAGTTTATCCATTAAAAGGGGCAAGGTACATTGTGAAACTGATCCATAACCAATAATAAGGATTTTATTGGAAAACTTTTTTTTCATGGTTTCGTAAACGCAAGGCTTGGATATAACTTTTCGCATA
>JAMPIU010000044.1 GCA_023667845.1 Dehalobacter sp.
ATTAAGGAAAAATCGATTGTTCATACTCATTTTCGCTGTGCTAATCGGCATCTGGTGCTACTTTGTCTTGGGACCGCTCATTCGTCAGCTCTTCCGACCTTGACTCTGATCTGACGAAAAAAGGGAGGTTGGCGGGAGCCACAGTCTGCTTCCAAAACGGGGATGTGCCAGCGCCCAGATAGGAACGAAAAATTTTGTCTCTACCACCCCTTATCCGCGGCACGAAGATCATATACATCTATGATGCCAACGGGAACAGGATAAGAAAGATCTCGATTCGGGAGCCGGCGAATTCTTTGCTATCAGCGCCGCCGCAGGACCAGGCGGCAAAATTAGGCCGTCCTGGGCGACGGTTGAAGCGGGAGGTAGCCAAACCTTCACGATTGTACCGAATGGAGGATGCCTCATATCGGATGTCCTGGTTGACGGCGTTTCCATCGGGGCCGTCAGGGTAATGATCCCTTAATTACCCGTTTCTTGGACGCATTTTGCATTAACACATTCTGTTGGAGGACAGTAATCATTGTCGCATTTCATGGGATGCTGGTTTAACAATAAAAAGTTATGGGCCACTTATGAACAAGGCCGACTAAAATAATGACAGTAGCGGCGGAGGCATCATGAAGAAGACCAGCATTTTTTTTGCTATTGCAGCTCCGATGTTTCTAGGTTATTCATTTTTTACATATATTACAGCTGGCTGGATGCCTTCCGGATTTCCTCTGTATATTCATATTATTATAAGCGTTATTGCTCTACTAATATGGCTCGTCGTTATATTTTTGATGAGATGGAGGAGCGCAAGCCAACCCTGGAACCCAGTTAACTTTCTTTTCGGACTATTGACTGGTGGAGGATTTCTTTTCTTCATTTACTTGTTACAGTGGAGCTTTGTACAACCCATCTTGGGAGAGGCGTCCAAATACAGTATTGTATCTGCTCTCTATGCAAGCCCGAGCCAAAATCGATTGCATGCTATAGTTGGTGGGTTTCTATGCTTTGTACTTCAACTCATCGCTGACTTTGTGTTGGGAATCAGATTTAATCGTCTTGAATGATTATATGGAAAAGTATGCAGGATTCGGAGTATGTGCACATTGGCTTGTTTTCAGGATTGAAGAGCAAGCGGCTTGACGACACTTTGTTGTTGTTCGGGGCTTACGGGTAAGGAGTGAAGTAAAGGAAGTGACGTACGTACATTCATATTCCACACAACAACTCAGAAGAAAGTATTATTGCTTTAAGGATTCAAAATGCTCCCAGCCAAGGTGTCTTTGAATGTGCAATTGGCGTGAGCAGCGTATTAAGCTGGGTTGGCCCTTTCAAAGATTTGCCAATTTACAGCCTGCCAGGATCGCTTGCTGATGCGCTGCAAAAAATACAAAATGCCCCTAACCAATAGGGTTATTCGTTATGAAATTAATCACTTAT
>JAMPIU010000045.1 GCA_023667845.1 Dehalobacter sp.
CATTTTTAGAAAAGGTAAACAAGCAGGGTGGAACGCCAATCTACCAGCTCTCACCGAAAGATGCCCGTAAAGTCCTTTCGGATTTGCAGGCTGCTCAGGTAGCAAAACTACCTGCAGACATTAACGATCTGGACATTCCAGTCGGTCCTGAGGGGCGGGTTTCGGTTAGAATAATCAGGCCAAAAGGAAATAAAGAAATCCTGCCAGTCGTGATGTATTTTCACGGTGGGGGCTGGGTGCTTGGAGGCAAAGATACACATGACCGATTAGTTCGGGAAATCGCAAACGGAGCTAATGCCGCGGTTGTATTTGTCAATTTCACGCCGTCTCCAGAAGCAAAATACCCGACGCCAGTAGAAGAGGCGTACGCAGCAACAAAATACGTTTCAGAAAACGGGGAAAAACTCAACCTGGATAGTTCAAGGCTCGCAGTTGCTGGTGACAGTGTAGGCGGAAATATGGCGGCATCTGTTTTACTTCTGGCAAAGGAGCGGGGTGGCCCAAAAATTGATTATCAGGTGCTCTTCTACCCTGTGACCGATGCTAATTTTGATACCCAGTCTTATCAGCAGTATTCAACCAGTATCTGGCTCACCCGTGAAGCTATGAAGTGGTTCTGGGAGAATTATTTGCCTGATGAAGAAGCACGTAAGCAGCCGACAGCCTCCCCGTTACAGGCATCACTTGACCAGCTAAGGGGACAACCTCCGGCTCTTATTATAACTGATGAAAATGATGTGCTCCGCGACGAGGGTGAAGCCTATGCCCATAAACTGATACAAGCTGGTGTGAATGTTACAGCCGTTAGATATATGGGAACTATACACGATTTCGTGATGTTAAACGCACTTGCGGGCACACCTGCAACTTGCAGCGCAATTGGCCTGGCGAACGAGAGCCTCAGGGCAGTTTTCGCAAAATCATAATTTTGTGGCTGCTTCCCGACGGTGTAATCTCAAATCATAGATCTCAAATATATCATAGATCTTGACATAATAATACGATCTATCAAGATTATATTTATAAATATAATAAAATAACTTTAAATATATACAAAAATGATAGAACTAAAAAACATATAAAAATGGGTCACTAGTTCTGGATAAGCTTGTTTTTTTCCAAACGTATAGATATTTAATAAATCAATTATAATTAAATATATATGAGCGGGGGCAGGCTTGGAGCAGATTTTCTTTCAACGTATGAGGAAGGAATAAAAAGAGAATGGATTATAGGAAACGGGCTTGGAGGATATGCTTCCTCTACAGTAATAGGAGCAGACACAAGGACTTACCACGGGCTGCTTGTAGCTGCTCCAGAGAATTCTCCTGGAAGGCTTTTGTTGCTTTCTTCCCTTGATGAGGAAATCTCTATTGATGAAGAAATGTATAAACTCGCGGTCCATAAATTTCCTGACAAAACTTTTC
>JAMPIU010000046.1 GCA_023667845.1 Dehalobacter sp.
TATCCCAGATTTTTGATTGTAGGCGGAGGCGAACAGCAGTTCTACAGCTCCACTTTCGTCATGCAGAATGCCTCTTTTGTAAGAGTTAGTAATATCCAGTTGGGATATACCTTTCCTAAAAATATAGTCCAGAAAATTTGGATGTCAAATCTTTATGTTTATGTAAACGTAAAAAATCCCTTTACTTTCGACCGTTTCAGAGAAGGTTGGGACCCGGAAATGGGTAGCGGATATCCTTCTGTACGATATTTTAATGCGGGTTTTAATGTTAATTTTTAATGGACAATGAAAATGAAAAAGTTAAATATATCGAATAAATATACAAGCGTTTTGCTTTGGATGGTTCTGTTTGTTTCAGGCTGGTTGTCTGGATGCGACATTTTGGATAAAGATCCGTTGGACAGCCTGTCAACCGGTACATTTTGGAAAACGGAGAACGATGCAATATTGGGATTGACCGGTGTTTACAAGGTTGCCGGAGGATTACAACAAGGTAATTATGACCTTTGGAGCCAACTTGGTTGTTTATATCTTTTTGAGGCCACTACTGATAATGGTTTCGAAAAAGACAACCAGGTTACCGATTTCAATAACGGATCGCTTGCTTCCACCTACGGCCCAGTCAAAAGTTTATGGGCGAATACGTACACACACATTTCAAGATGTAATAATTTTATTGACAATATTGATGCAGTGGCGATGAACCTCGACAAGTTAGCACAAATGAAAGCCGAAGTCAAAGTAATCAGAGCGTATGATTATTTTAATCTTTACTTTTATTGGAGCGATGTCCCTTTAACTACCCATGTTCTGACGGTGAATGAAGCAAACAATATTCCCCGTAACACAAAAAGTGAAGTGACGGATTTTGTAATCACGGAATTACAGGAGGCGATACCCAAATTACCCGTTACCCGGCCCGACAGTGAACATGGGCGTATTACCAAAGGAGGCGCTCTCGCTATTCTGGGGCGAGTATTAATGGCCGAAAAACGATGGGCGGAAGCCAAAGATGTTTATAAACAAATTATGGATTTGGGTATCTATATCATTGATCCGCGTTTTAAAGTTATTTTTGAAGAAAAGGGCGAATCGAGCAAGGAACACGTTCTTGTAAGTGTGCGTATGCAGGACGTTTACGGAACACCCATGCTCCGTGGCTGTCATGGATTTAGTTATGGAGGTTATCATTGGTTTAGTCCTTACAATGAACTGGTGGAAGAGTTTGAATGTATCGACGGTAAGCCCATCAGTGAATCACCTCTCTACGACCCGGAGAATCCTTATAATAACAGAGATCCGAGGCTCGATAAAACAATCGGGATCAACGGGCGGACTGTTTTTAAGGGAAAATTATACATCTCTCATCCCGATTCTTCTGCTGTAAAATATCAGGATCAGGTGACACGGCGCCCTTGGAGCGGTTATTTATTGCATAAATTCAGCGATGCTGATTACACCGGTACCATTACAGAATATGGCGGCGACTTTCCGATGATTCGTTATGCCGAAGTACTGCTGAGTTATCTCGAATCGTGTATTGAAAGTGGTACTCCCATTACGCAGGATATTCTGGATGCAACCATCAACAAAGTGCGGGGGCGTGCTGAAATTCAAATGCCGTCGGTAACAGAAACCGATCCTGTAAAATTAACCACGATTTTGCGGCGGGAACGCAGGGTGGAATTGGCCTGGGAAGGATTAAGACTTTATGACCTGTTTAGGTGGCGTATCGCACATAATAAACTGAAAGGTACATTTACGGGGATGAAAGTTTGCCCTGCGTCTCAAGCTGCAACCTATAAAACGGTGAAGGTAGATGCAAAAGGGTATTATTTCTGCGAAGAAACCACCTTCCGGGAAAATGTGGATTATTTATGGCCCATTCCGCAATCGGAAAGGGATGTTAATCCAAATCTTACCCAAAATCCGGGCTACTAAATTTTATCAGCCGTAGTCAACAGAAGAGATAATTAAGTAATCTCGGAAAGTTATCTCTTCTGTTTTTAAATACCTTCCCGGCGAAGGGTAACTGATTCCTAAATTTTTGATTGCAGTGAATTTTGGTATTGTTAGTTGCGGATTGAGATCCCGGGATGAGTTATAAACTTATTTCTGTAGAATAAACTACTGTTCCTTTCCCTGACGTTAAGGTGCCCATCCTTAAGATTCGGGTTGGAAATGTTCGCAAAAAAGATAGAAACCTACGTTGAAAAATGATAATGTATGAAAAAATTAATAGTTGTTTATTTATTGTTATTGACCTTTGGAAAGGCATTTTCCTCTGGCAAACCTGTTGAAAATACCATCACTACCCGAATGGAAGCCGATGTCTGCGTCTATGGGGCAAGCGGTCCCGGAATTGCGGCAGCAGTTGCTGTTGCCAGAGAAGGATATTCGGTGGTTATTGTTGAACCTTGTCATAAAATTGGAGGATTGCTTGGGTCGGGTTTCCGAATGCAGCAGGATGTTCCTTACGCTGATCACCTGGGCGGCCTTACCGGTGCATTTTATGCCACAGACATTGCCCAGCCGCAACCGAGGCATCAGCAGGGAGCCGGTAAATACAACATCGAGGCTTTGCAGTCCATGATTGATGAATATAAGAATCTGATTAAGGTGATTACCGACCATCGTCTGGCCTCCGTAAAAAAGTCGAATGGAAGTATCAAAGAGGCTGTATTTGAGTTTGCCCCACCCGGGAAAGATGGTGTCCCTGTTCCTTCCCGGTTATCGGAGAATCTGATCCACGTCTCCTCATTCGTTTTTATCGATGCCAGTTATGAAGGTGATTTGATAGCTTATGCCGGGGTGCCTTACCGGGTAGGGAAAGAGTCAAAACAAGAGTACGGTGAATCTCTGGCCGGTACGGTATTAAGCAAAAAATTCCCCGGGGTCGATCCCTACAAGGAAAAAGGAAATCCCAAAAGTGGTCTTCTTTCATGTATAACTCCCGACCCATTGGGAAAAGAAGGAGATGCAAGTCGCTTTTTTATGGCCTATAATTTCAAATTGGCCTGGGAAAAAAATCCGACCGCAGAATATCCCGGAATATTAATTACAGCCCCCGAAAATAAAGATCCGGATATTTATGAATTGCTGAAACGTTATGTCGATGCCGGTTATACCTTCACGTGGCCCAATGAAAATTTCAGCAGGGGTGAGCTGATGACGGGAACCTTACCGGGGATGCAAATTGATTATCCGGATGGTGACTGGCCATCCCGATCAAAAGTATGGCAGGGATTTATTGATCATGTACGAACACTGAATGATTCTTCAGGGAAAGAGGTGCGATTAGTTTCCGATTGCAACGAAGATACCGATGGGTGGCCTTTCCTTTATATTCGGGGAGGGAGAAGAATGGTTGGAGAATACGTGATGACCCAGCATGATCTTCAGTTGCAAACCGACCCTCCAACTCCCATCGGTCTTGGATACTATAAGGTTGATATTTATCCAAACCGGTTGGTGGTTTTGGACGACGGAACATTGGCACACGAAGGAAATCTTTGGGAGCACGTCTCCCCCGGACCGTACCAGATTCCTTACGGCACCCTTATCCCAAAGAAAAAGGATTGCAAAAACCTGTTGGTTCCTTTGTGTATGTCAGCAAGTCACATCGCTTATTCTTCCATCCGGATGGAAGCTACTTATATGGTGATGGGCGAGTCTGCAGGTATTGCAGCCGCTCTTGCAATCCGCAACAATAAAGCGGTTCAGGACATCAATCGCACCGAGCTGACATCCATGTTGAAAAAATACGGACAAAAGCTCGAATGGGACGGCAAAGGATATCGTATGTGGCGATATAACATCTTTAGCACACCAATGGAGGAAGTAACCCGGTGGGATACTCATCCTGAGGAATATCAAAAGAAACCTGTTGAAACGCTTTGGAAATAGAAATATGAAAAATATCACGCTGACAATATTGTTATTACTGACCTTTAGTTTTCTGTATGGTCAAAATGTTATTCACGAAACCGAAGTCCTGGTTTACGGTGCAACTCCTTCGGGAATTATGGCTGCTATAACAGTAAAAAAGGCAGGTCATTCTGTAATTCTGGTTGAACAAAGCAGATGGGTTGGCGGAATTCTGGGCGCCGGACTAAAACCGGTTCAGGACATGCCAAATTATGAGGCAGTGGGAGGAACCACCCGCAAACTGATGCTGCAATTGGGAGTAAGGACAGATGACGACTCACTGAATATCGAAAAAGTCAGACAGCTAATCAGGGATAAAATCAGTCCCCGGTATGTAAGAGAAGATTTTTTAAAGTTGCTTAATGATTACAACGTACCTGTGATTTATGATCACAGGATTAGTCGAACCGTAAAAATAGGGCGTGAAGTAAAAGAGGCTTTTTTTGATCTGGCCCCGTTTGATGAGAATGGATGTCCTGTGCCCGTAGCCGAAAAAAATGATAATCTCCAGATTAAGTCTAAAATTTTTATTGATGCAAGTTATGATGGGGAATTGATGGCACGGTCGGGCGTTTCCAATCAAATTGGTAGAGAATCAGTTTTGGATTTTAATGAAAAATTGGCTGGAGTAAGGCCTTTGGACAATATCACCCCAATTAGTCCCTTTATTGTGCCGGATGATCCTAATAGCGGGCTATTGCCTATGATCGAGAATGATCATGGGAAACAACAGGGGGCGGGTGATCATTATACCCAGGCTTATAATTTCAGGTTTTATGTTACTTCCGATCCGGAACAGCGGATACCCATAACTCCTCCGGAAAATTACAGTGCTTTGGATTTTGAACTGGTTGGTCGTTATGTGGACTACATCAAAAAGACTTCAAAAGATGACAAGGAACTGATGGAAAGATTAAGCTGGATCTTTCCCGGTTGGCTCAATGCAGGCGAATACAATTATCAGCGAAGTTCTCTTATAACCAATGCTCCTCTTGGCATAAATCATCTTTATGCTGACGGGGATTATGCGACAAAAGCCCGTGTTTGGAAATTTTATCAGGATTATCTCCGTGGCCTCCATTATTTTTTATCCACGGATAAAAGGGTTCCAAAAGAATTCAGAGAAAAAACAGAAAATCTGGGTCTCGACAAATTTCATCATCCGGAAACGAATGGGTGGCCACATCAGTTGTATGTTCGTGTCAGCCGTCGTTTAATGGGGCTTTATACGATCACTGAACATGATGTTTACAACAAAACCCATGTTGAAGACCCTATCGGTCTGGCACAGTATGGCATTGATACTTACCCGGCCAGAAGGATATGGTTTGAACGAAACGATTCGGCATTTGTGGCCATTGAAGGGAATATGTTTGTTGGAGGGGGGGAGGGGCCTACGAATATACCCTACCCAATTTCCTATCGCGCCATTGTTCCTCAAAGGTATGAGTGTACAAATTTGCTGGTGCCTGTGTTGTTTTCTTCTTCACATCTGGGTTATGCTTCCGCCAGAATGGAACCAACCTTTATGATTGTCGGAGAATCTGCCGGAATAGCGGCAATTCGTGCCCTGGAAGAAAACGTACCCGTTCAGGATATTGACATGAACCTATATTTGAATAAATTGAAAGAAATTGGTCAGCGTCTGTACTGGGAATAAATCTTTGATGAGGTTTGTTGAAAATTAAATTTGTACAAAAACGAAAATTGAAAATGAATTCAAGAAGAAATTTTATCAGAGGACTGGCTGTGGGATCTTTAGGCCTTCATTACAGTTTTATTCCGGGCTCTCTTTCTAAAAGAAACTCAAATTCAAATAAATTGCCCGTTATCAATGAAGTTGATATTTGTGTGTTGGGCGGAAGCTGCACAGGAGTTTTTGCCGCAGTCCGGGCTTCCCGTTTAGGCGCGCGCGTGGCTATTGTCGAAAAACAAAATGCCTTTGGAGGTGTAGCAACCAGCGGCCTCGTTAATATCTGGCATTCCTTGTTTAACACAGAGGCCAGCAACCAAATTATTGCAGGATTAACATCTGAGGTTATCGACCGTTTGGCAAAAAGAGGTGCTGCCATCTGTTCCAGTGAAGACAGGAAAGGTTACTTCACTCTCAATACACAGGAATTAAAAATTGAACTGGATGAGTTGGTTCTGGAATCAGGCATAACTCCTTATTTTCATACCCTTTTTTCCGAACCTTATATTGATTCTTCAGGGAAACTTGCCGGTGTTATTGTCGATAATAAATCGGGAAGGGCAATTATCAAAGCAAAATACTTTATTGACGCAACGGGCGATGGTGATCTTTGTGAACGAATGGGGTTAAAGACATACAATCATCGGTACGAGCAACCGCCTACCACCTGTGCCCACATTGAAGGTTTTGATTCCGGCCTCTTTAATTCATTGCTCAAAAAACACGGCAAGGAATTTAATATTCCCGATGGATTTGTCTGGGGAGCTGAAGTTCCTTCAACCAGCAGTTTTATGTTGGCCGGAACGCGCATTTTTGGCGTCGATTGTGCTGTCGCAGATGATTTAACAAGAGCCGAAATCGAAGGACGGCGCCAAATCAGGGCTATTATGGACATGATTCGCAAATACAGTCCCAATTCCAGGATTGGTTTAACAGCTTTGCCATCTTATGTCGGAATCAGGGAAACACGCCATATCGAATGTCTTTACCAGGTATCCGATAACGATGCCATGTATGGCAAAAACTTTGAAGACGCAATTGCCAACGGAAGTTATGTCCTCGACCTTCATCACCAGGACAAACCGGGTATAACATTTAAATATCTCGATGGCACTGAGCGTTACTCACGTCCTGGATTTCCTGATGAAAAAAGGAGATGGAGGGAGGAAACCGCAACAAATCCAACGTTCTATCAGGTTCCGTTACGTTCGCTCATCCCCAAAAACTCAGAAAACCTTATTGTCGCCGGAAGAATGCTCGACGCCGGGATGATCTCTTTTTCCGGGATAAGAGTTATGGTGAATATGAATCAAACTGGTGAAGCGGCAGGAGTAACTGCTTA
>JAMPIU010000047.1 GCA_023667845.1 Dehalobacter sp.
GCTTCATTTTTATTTTTGGACATAAAAAATACACCTCTTTTATTTCGATTCAGATCAAAAAAGGCGCACTAAACAACGGTAGCAAATCAGCTTCCTTTGATTAGTGCACCTTATTTACGAATCCGCATCGAAGCACACATAGGTGTATTTTTGCCTCCAAATATATACTTATCTCTAAGTATATAAAAATATGAACCTACGTCAATACACCCGGCATAAAAAATCACAAAAGTAAGGATTGATATTTATACTTTTATTAATTTTGCTATTGCAGAGAGTTTTAACATATGTTACTATTAACATATGTTAAAACTATAGGAGGCGGCCATGTCAATTAACCATGCCATTTTAGGGATCCTGAGCTGCAGGTCGGTAACCGGATATGATCTGAAGAAAATAATCCAGGAGTCGCCGTTCATGCCCTGGTCCGGCAACAACAACCAAATCTATAAAGCGCTGGTGGAAATCCTTGAGGAAGGTTTTGTTACCCATGAGGTCCGGCACCAGGAAAGCTCTCCCTCGAAAAAGATCTATACTATCACTGAAGAGGGGCTGGCAGAGCTGAGAGACTGGGTGCTTTCTTCTCCCGAACCGCCTGAATTTAAGAAAACATTCCTGATCCAGCTGGCCTGGGCGGATCAGCTGAATGCGGGCGAACTGGACGCCATGCTGGCAGGATATGAAAACGAACTCAAAGCACAAATATTGATGCAAAAAGAAAAACAGCGCAGGGGTTTGTTCTCCCCCGCCAGGAGCGCGCGGGAAGTATACTTGTGGGATATGATATACGAAAACATTATCTCGTCCTACGAAAATGAACTGGACTGGCTGAAAAAATTTCGTGCGGGGATCAATAACGATCATGGAGAGGAGACCAGCAAAATGAATTATAAAGTCGTCGAAAAAAACTCAAAGAAATATATAGAATGCCTTGCTGCAGAAAAACCGGTCCATAACGAACAAGACGCCCTGGACCTTATTGCCGCCTGCGGTGAAAGTGACACTAACCTCTTGATGATCCACGCGGAAGCGTTGGCGGATGACTTTTTCAAACTTAGAACTGGTTTAGCCGGTATAATTCTGCAAAAGTTCATAAACTACCGGGTCAGGACTGCGGTCGTCTTACAAGGTGAAATGAAGTTTGCCGGCAAATTCAAGGAATTTCTCGCCGAATCCAATAAGGGGAAGGACTTCAGGGTATTTAACAGCACTGAGGAAGCTGAAAACTGGCTGATAAACTATGATTAAGCGGGGTAAGTGCAATGCAAACAAAACCTGCTTTTAAGTCACAGGAAGGGAAGGCTGCTGTTTTAAAATTTTACGATTCCCTGCTTGAACAGTGGCCTGTGCCTAATGAAAAATTATACGTTGATACCCGTTATGGAAAGACATTTATTATT
>JAMPIU010000048.1 GCA_023667845.1 Dehalobacter sp.
TCGATAACAGTAAAACGTATGAAGAAGTACCGGAGCACCTGGTCTGGCTTGAAATATCCGAACTAAACACGTTGGATAAACCATTTTATCCAGAGTTCTTTGTGGATGAATTGTTACATCTGTCAGAATGAGTCGAACATGTTGTTACGATTGGCGATAATTTCAAAGATCTTTGATTTTCATCGTTTTTTCTATTTTTAAAGAGTGGTACTGCTGTTTTGCCGATGGAGAAGTGGTATTCTATGCTTACGATAATGACACTTATCATAACCATAACTCATAATTTTCAAACTATTTCAATCCCCCAATTTAGATTCTTCTGGGTCTGGGAAAAGGCTTTCTTCGTCTGTTCGGTTTATTTTGGTTTATCTTGAACTGAGGACTTTGAATGAACCGACCCACGGTTCGCCCAAGCGGTTTTTCTCAGAAACTTCAACTTTATTGAAATGCTGAGCCACCTGGATCAGTTCTGATGCAATGTTTCCCCAATCCTGCGATAAAACTGCTTTGACCAAGGACAACCGGCGTGCTTCCACCCAGCTCCATTCCATTCTGAATCGATCAGCTTTCAGCCAGTAATCACGTTTCTCCCATGCTGTGGCGCTTAAATCAACTGATTCCTCGATCTTTTCCAAAGCCAGTACAACGTAAGCTGCCATATCCAGGCTCTCTTTGTCTGGCTGCCCTTTTTGCATCATTCTTCTGATCGACAGTACAATGGATTTGGTCAATCTGTTGCGGTAAGTTGTACCGCTTTCGTTGGATTTAATGGTCATAATAATTCCTCTGGTAAATAATCGAACGCAATTATAGCCTAAGTCCCCCACCCCGCATTGGTTAGGATCCATATTATTATGTATATACATAACTTGTGAATTAAGTAACAACTTATGATTTTACCCTTCCCGAAACAATTCTTTTCATATATAATCCTTCCTACAGACGAGCGTCTGGAAAATTGAATATCTAAAAATAGAGGCGCGGCGGATCGTGTAGAGACTTCGGAGTAACCCGGGACTGGGTGAAGAATCGAATTATCCGTTGCCGAAGGGTAAAAAGAGAGCCCTCTCCCCTACCTTGGTGTCCCGAAGCAATTTCGGCCACTGTCATGCGATCGCATGGAGCGCTATGTGTTCTTATTAACACATGGCGCTTTTAAATTAATAGGAGAAACGATGAACGAAGTTGTTATCAGATTACGAATTGGTGCAGAGAATGCCCATTATGGCGGCGGGCTGGTTGATGGTGCCCATTTAACCAAGCTGTTCGGCGATGTTGCAACCGAATTACTCATCCGCCGCGATGGCGATGAAGGGCTCTTTAGAGCGTATGACAACATCGAATTTCTTGCTCCTGTTTTTGCAGGTGATTTTATTGAAGCCAAAGGCTGGATAACTG
>JAMPIU010000049.1 GCA_023667845.1 Dehalobacter sp.
GAATATGGTTATTCCCTTTGATTCTCTGGGGACATTTGGCTTGCTTTTTAATGCTGAAAATCATAAAGGCATGCTGGCTTTTATGGAGGAACAGCTTGGTGCGCTGTTGAAGTACGATGCCAAGCACGACGGCCAGTTAGTAGAAACATTGAATTATTATTTTAACTGCAATGGCAATATGAAAGATGCCGCCAAGGCCGCCAGCGTGACTCTGAGCGGCTTTAAATATCGGCTTGGAAAGATATGCGAAATAGGCGGCTTTAGCCTGAAGGAACCCAATAAAAGATTTGATTTACAGTTAGCCTTAAAAATATGGTGTTTAAGCAAAGAAGATTAAGGACTGAGTTTATTTTGGGCCTGCCGGGGCATGCGGGCATTTAAGGCATCACGGATTCAGTATACTCTTATGTTTTCTGGAGGTTGACCATGGAAGAATATGTTGTTTTAGTAGATGAGGATGATAATATGGTTGGAACTGCTGAAAAAATCGATGCGCACAGGAATCCAAAACTGCACCGCGCTTTTTCTATCTTTATTGCCAACAATAACGGTGAGCTGTTAATACAAAAACGTGCCTGGGAAAAGTACCATAATCCGGGGATGTGGGCCAATACCTGCTGTGGTCACCCGCGGCCGGGTGAATCCCTCGAGGCGGCGGCGCACAGAAGACTGATGGAAGAAATGGGTTTTGATACCGGGATGGTGAAGGTTTTCTCATTTATCTATAGTACTGAGTTTGAAAATGGTCTGACAGAAATGGAATACGACCATGTCTTCGTAGGGAAATGGGATGGCATACCGGAAAAAAATCCGGATGAGGTAGCCGATTACAAGTGGATCGCGAAAGAAGACCTGGCTGAAGACATTAGAAAGAATCCGGAAATTTACACGGCATGGTTTAAAATTGCCTGGGAACATCTATTAAAAGAAAAGGTAATATGTTTATAGGAAAAAAAGTACACAGTGACAGTTCTCATGTGTGTGCTTAATAAAATGGTGCTATCCTTTGCTGATATTGTTCGGTTTAATGGTGAATTTTAATGATCAAATTCTCCCCGAGCCGAATTGATGCCAGCTTTTTTTTGAGCGCGGGCGCCCGTAACCAAAATTCGATAGATATTGTAGGGGGACGGCGATAATTTCAGTGCAGGATTTGCGCTTATTACTTAGAATTTATATGATTATATATGGTTAAATTTAGATGTTAAAATTTTTGGAGGATTGATGGAAGTATTTTTAGACAAGCTGAATCCCGCCCAGGTTGAGGCGGTGACACACGGGGACGGCCCGCTGCTGGTCCTGGCGGGCGCCGGCAGCGGCAAGACCAGGGTCCTGACCTGCCGGGCCGCATATCTGATAAAAAATATGCGGGTCCCCCCATACC